>JAPUEC010000094.1 GCA_027492775.1 Rhodocyclaceae bacterium | reverse complement strand
CTGGTGGCGGAAGGGGTGATTCCAGAAGAATACGGCGGCGATTCGCCTTTCATTCCGGTTTCGGCCAAGAAGGGCACCGGCATCGACACCTTGCTCGAAAACGTCTTGCTGCAGGCGGAAGTGCTGGAATTGACCGCACAGAAGGATGCGCCCGCCAAGGGGCTGATCATCGAGGCGCGTCTCGACAAGGGACGCGGTCCGGTGGCGACCATGCTGGTCCAGTCCGGCACGCTCAAGCGCGGCGATGTCGTGCTTGCCGGCCAGGTCTTCGGGCGCGTCCGTGCCTTGATTGACGAGAACGGCAAGTCGGTGAACGAAGCCGGACCGTCCATCCCGGTTGAAATTCTCGGATTGTCGGACGTTCCCGGCGCCGGCGAAGAGGCCATCGTCCTCAGCGACGAAAAGAAAGCGCGCGAAATCGCGCTCTTCCGCCAGGGCAAGTATCGCGATGTCAAGCTGGCCAAGCAGCAGGCCGCCAAGCTCGAAAACATGTTCGAGCAGATGAAGGAAGGGGAGATCAAGACCCTGCAGCTCATCATCAAGGCTGACGTGCAGGGTTCGCAGGAGGCTTTGGTGCACGCGTTGACCAAGCTTTCGACCGGAGAAGTCCGCGTCAATGTCATCCACGGCGGTGTCGGTGCCATCAGCGAATCGGACGTCAATCTGGCGCAAGCTTCCAATGGCGTCATCATCGGCTTCAACACCCGTGCCGATGCCAGCGCCCGCAAGCTTGCCGAGACTTTCGGCATCGACATCCGTTACTACAACGTGATTTACGATGCGGTCGATGAAGTCAAGGCGGCGCTGTCTGGCATGCTATCGCCCGAGAAGCGCGAAAGCACCCAGGGCCTGGTGGAAATTCGCCAAGTCTTCCACATCTCCAAGGTGGGTTCCATTGCCGGCTGTTACGTGCTGGAAGGCTTGATCAAGCGCGGTTCGCGCGTACGCCTGCTGCGCAACAACATCGTGCAGTGGGATGGCGAGCTGGATTCCCTGAAGCGCTTCAAGGACGACGTGCGCGAGGTGAAGGCGGGCTTCGAGTGCGGCTTGTCGCTCCGGGGCTACAACGACATCGTCGAAGGCGATCATCTGGAAGTCTACGAAATCCAGGAAGTGGCGCGCAGCCTTTGATCGGGTCTCCATCCGGCGGGCGTTGCATTGGTCTTGCACCGACGCATCGCCCGCGAGTCATTTTGTGGATGCATCGAGTTCGGCCGCGAGGCGGATTCCAATTGCTAAATGTTTTAAGTAGGTGACGGTTTTGGCAGCGAATAAGTCTTCGAATAAATCCTTTGCCCGTTCGGACCGTGTGGCCGAGCAGATACGGCGCGATCTGGCGGCGCTGATTCAAGCCGAATTGAAAGATCCCCGGGTCGGGATGGTCAGCCTGACCAGCGTCGAACTGACGGCGGACTACGCGCATGCCAAGATTTATTTCACCACCCTCGATACCGCGCATCTGGCGGACATCGAAAAGGGGCTGAAGCGTTCCGCCGGATTTTTGCGCCGCGAACTGGGGCGGCGCATCAAGATTCATACCTTGCCCGAACTGCATTTCATCTACGACGCCTCGGTGGAACGCGGTGCCAGCCTGACGGAATTGATCAATCAGGCCGCGGCAATCAGCGATCAAACGCCGGAAGATTGATCTCTCCATGCAGATCAAGAAGGCCTGGAAGCGGGTCGATGGCGTGCTGTTGCTCGATAAACCCATCGGCTTGACCTCCAACGCCGCACTGCAGAAGGCGCGGCGCCTCTTCTCCGCCGCGAAGGCAGGTCATACCGGAACCCTGGATCCACTGGCGAGCGGCCTCCTGCCGCTCTGTTTCGGCGAGGCGACCAAGTTTTCCGCCGATCTTCTCGACGCAGACAAGACCTATGTCGCCACCCTCAAGCTTGGCCTCACCACCGACTCCGGCGACGCCGAAGGGGCGATAACCTCGACCCGTCCGGTCGATTGCAGCGAGGCGGATTTGCTTGCTCTGTTGCCGCGTTTCACCGGCGCCATTGAGCAAGTGCCGCCCATGCATTCCGCCTTGAAACGCGACGGCAGGCCGTTGTACGAATTGGCTCGCCAAGGCATCACCGTCGAGCGACAGGCGCGGGCGGTGACCATTCATAATCTCGAACTACTGGCATTCGACAGCGATGAAGCGATCTTGCGCGTGAGCTGCAGCAAGGGCACCTACATCCGCAGCCTGGCCATGGATCTGGGCGAAGCGCTGGATTGCGGCGCGCATCTGATCGCCCTGCGGCGTACCGCCGTTGCGGGTTTGCAGGTCGATAGCTCGGTGGCGCTCGAAGTGCTTGAACCGATGCCTGAAGAGGAGCGTCTACAACTGCTCTCGCCGGTTGACGCGCTATTGCAAAGCCTGCCGCGCGTCGATCTCGAAGGCGATCGGCGCTTTGGGTTTGGCAATCCGGTCGACGCACCGGCGGGGATTGTCGGCAAGTGCCGCGTCTATAACGACGGTACCCTGATCGGTCTGGGAGAGGTGCGCGACGGCCATGAAATATGGCCTAAACGATTGGTGAAATTGGCGATTTAGGCGGTATAATCACGCCCTTTCCGTCGCCAACGGGAAAATTTATCCAACCGGCGCTGGCTCTATCAAACTGGGGCGGCGCTTATTCAGAAAAGAGAGTTTGACATGGCTTTTACTACCGAACAGAAGGCACAGATTGTTGCCGACTATCAGCGCGTCAAGGGCGACACCGGCTCCCCGGAAGTCCAGATCGCGTTGCTCACGGCCCGCATCAATGATTTGACGGGCCACTTCAAGGAGCACACCAAGGATCACCACTCGCGCCGCGGCCTGCTGCGCATGGTGAGCCAGCGCCGCAAGCTCCTTGACTACCTCAAGGGCAAGGACGTCGAGGCTTATCGCAAGCTCATCACCGGCCTCGGCCTGCGCAAGTAATTTTGCGCTGAGTTCAACAGAAGAGCGGCCATGGTTTGAACGCCATGCCCGCTCTTTTTGTTTATGCCTGAAGGTAAAAACTCCGCGGTGCATATTGTCGAGAACGAAAGGAAAATAATGTTCAATGTTGTGAAGAAGAGCTTCCCCTATGGCGCTCATCAGGTGACTTTGGAAACCGGCGAGATCGCTCGTCAGGCTTCCGGCGCCGTGATGGTTTCGATGGGCGATACCGTTGTGCTGGTGACTGTGGTCGGCGCCAAGAACGTCAAGCCCGGCCAGGATTTTTTCCCCCTGACTGTTGATTATCAAGAAAAATTTTATGCCGCCGGCCGTATTCCCGGCGGTTTCTTCAAGCGCGAAGGTCGCCCGTCTGAAAAGGAGACCCTGACTTCCCGCCTGATCGACCGCCCGTTGCGCCCGCTTTTCCCGGACGGCTTCTACAACGAGGTCCAGGTCGTGGCGACGGTGATGTCGCTCGACCCGGAAATCGACGCCGATATCCCGGCGCTGATTGGCGCTTCCGCCGCCATGGCGATTTCCGGCCTGCCGTTCAACGGCCCCATCGGTGCCGCCCGCGTTGGCTACATCAACGGCCAGTATGTGCTGTGCCCGACGGCCAGCCAGTTGAAGGACAGCGAACTCAATCTGGTGGTCGCCGGTACCGAACTCGCGGTGCTGATGGTTGAATCCGAAGCACAGCAATTGTCGGAAGAAGTGATGCTGGGCGCGGTGGTGTATGGCCACGAACAAATGCAGGCCGCCATCAATGCCATCAACGACATGGTGGAAGAGGCCGGCAAGCCGGAATGGGAATGGACGCCGCCGGCGAAGGATGAGGCGCTGGTCGCCCGCCTGAACAGCATCGTCGCCGCCGGACTCGAAGAGGCGTACAACATTACCAGCAAGCAGACACGCAGCCAGCGTCTGAAAGAGCTGCGCGCCGAGGCGATTGCCGCCTTGTGCACCGGTGAGGAAGGCGCGCCGAACGAGAACACCATCGGCAACCTTTTCTTCGAAATCGAAGCCGCTATCGTGCGTGGCCGCATTCTTTCCGGCCAGCCGCGTATCGACGGTCGCGACACCCGCACCGTTCGCCCGATCAACATCCGCAACGGCGTGTTGCCGCGCACCCATGGTTCCGCCCTGTTTACCCGCGGCGAAACCCAGGCGATGGTGGTGGCGACGCTCGGCACCAACCGCGACGAGCAGATCATCGACGCGCTGGCCGGCGAGTACAAGGAGCGCTTCATGCTCCATTACAACATGCCTCCGTACGCCACCGGCGAATGCGGTCGTGTCGGTTCGCCCAAGCGCCGCGAAATCGGCCACGGCCGTCTGGCCAAGCGCGCGCTCATCGCCGTGCTGCCGGATCCGGCGGATTTCTCCTACTCGATGCGCGTGGTTTCGGAAATCACCGAGTCCAACGGTTCTTCCTCCATGGCTTCGGTCTGCGGCGGTTCGCTCGCCCTGATGGACGCCGGCGTGCCCCTCAAGGCGCACGTCGCCGGCATCGCCATGGGCTTGATCAAGGAAGGCAACCGCTTCGCGGTGCTGACCGACATCCTGGGCGACGAAGATCACCTTGGCGACATGGACTTCAAGGTGGCTGGTACCGATAACGGCGTCACCGCGCTGCAGATGGACATCAAGATCCAGGGCATCACCAAGGAAATCATGCAGGTGGCGCTGGCCCAGGCCAAGGATGCGCGCCTGCACATTCTCGACCTGATGAAGGGCGCCATGGGCGGTCACCGCGAGGAAATGTCGGCCTACGCGCCGCGCCTCTACACCTTCAAGATCAATCCGGAGAAGATCCGCGACGTGATCGGCAAGGGCGGTTCCGTCATCCGCGCTTTGACCGAGGAAACCGGCACCACCATCGACATCCAGGACGACGGCACCATCACCATCGCCGCCACCAGCGGCGAGGCGGCTGCCCATGCGCGTGCGCGTATCGACGCCATCACGGCGGAAGTCGAAGTCGGCAAGATCTACGAAGGCACCGTGTTGAAGATTCTCGATTTCGGCGCCATCGTTTCAGTCCTGCCGGGCAAGGACGGGCTGCTGCACATCTCCCAGATCGCCCAGGAGCGTGTCAACAAGGTCGAGGACTACCTCAAGGAAGGCCAGGTTGTCCGCGTCAAGGTGCTGGAGACCGACGACCGCGGTCGCGTCAAGCTGTCGATGAAGGCGGTTGCCGCCGAAGCGCCGGCTGCCGCGCAGGAAACCCCGGCCGAGTAAATCTTCGGAGAGACGGGTAAAAACCACGGGCGCTTCGGCGCCCGTTTTTTTGGACCATGGCGCGCTGTTTCACCCCTCATGCATGTTCAGCGGTCGCCGCAACGAATCCGCGGCATTGAATGCGGCGAGGATAACCGGTAGGCTTGCGAGCGCCGGGAGCGTCCATACCAGCCCCGCAGAACAATCCTTCCATGATAGTGACACTCGATTCTTTCTCCCCATCCCATCTCCATGCTGGCGCGATTCGACTCTTCGCGGGAAGCGTCCAGCCATTGCTTCCCGATAGTCGCCTCTCAGCGATCGTCAAACAGGAACTGCGGGAAACGCGGTGGCTGGGCATCGAAGGCTTGGCTGGCGACAGCCAGGCCGACCGGAGGGTGCACGGTGGCCCGGAGAAGGCGTTGCATCAATATCCCGTCGGGCACTACCCAGAATTGGCACAAGCGTTTCCCGAATGTGATGCCGCGTTGCAGCCTGGCTCCATCGGCGAAAACCTTTCGGTCGGGGAATGGGACGAGACCAAGGTTTGCATTGGAGACCGCTTCCGTCTGGGCGAAGCGCTCCTCGAAGTATCGCAGCCGCGCACACCTTGCTGGAAGATCGACCGTCGCTACGGCGTAGAGGGTATGGCTCGTCTGATTGAAGAGCGCGGGCTGACCGGCTGGTACTTTAGAGTGATCGAATCCGGGTCGGTTGAACCGGGCTGCGTTTTCGAGTTGGTTGAACGTCGGCATTCGGAGCTGACCATCGCTGGCCTGTTGGCGATGGCAAGATCGCATCGGCCGGCGCCGGAAGCGCTCGAAGCGGCCGCGGTCCCGGCGCTTTCCGAAAACTGGGTCCGCAAGCTGCGGGATCGTGCCACCCGCTTGCGTCAATGGGCTGCGGAAGGAAGTTTGCGATGAACGATGCCGGGTTTTGGGTGTTTCGCTGCAAAGATCGCGTTTGGTGGCATGAAAGCGCGCCTCCGGGAAAGGGTTTCCCGTTCGGTTGTGCCCAGGATTTTGGCTGCACGGAACCGGCGCTCCTGGTGGGAACCTGGCTTGGGGAGCCCTGTTATGCGGCCGACGTCGGGAGCTTTCCCGAACAATTGCCTGGAAGACCGGTGACTGTCCGCGCGCTGTTCGCCGAGGCGGGCGCGGAAGCCTTCATCATGGCGGGACGGGCGACGCAATTGCTGGACTGGCAGCGCAACCATCTTTATTGCGGCCGTTGCGGCGCTTGTGCCGAGCGCAAGTCGCGGGAATTCGCGATGCAATGTCCGGCGTGCGGCCTCGTTGCTTATCCGCGGATTTCGCCCGCGGTCATGGTGCTCGTTCGTCGCGGCGACGAGTTGCTTCTGGCGCGCAGTCCGCATTTCGCCTCCCGCATGTTCAGCGCCTTGGCAGGCTTTGTCGAGGCGGGGGAAACCCTTGAGGAGTGCGCCCATCGCGAAGTTCGAGAGGAAGTCGGGGTGGAGATCGCCAATCTTCGCTATTTCCGGAGCCAATCCTGGCCCTTTCCCAATTCCCTCATGGTCGCCTTCTTTGCCGACTACGCCGGCGGAACGCTGCGTCCCGATCCCTCCGAAATCGAGGAGGCGGGATGGTTCCATGTCGAGGCGTTGCCCTTGGTGCCCAATCCGGTGAGCATCGCCCGCCAATTGATCGACGCGGCGATCGAAGAGCGCAGCGAATAGCGCCGCAAATACGAAAAATGGCCGGGACAACCCGGCCATTCACGTTTTGGCGCAGGGCGATTTACTTCGCCATCTGCTTTTCCTTGAGTTCTTCGAGCGTCTTGCAGTCGATGCACAAGGTCGCCGTCGGGCGGGCTTCCAGGCGCTTGGTTCCGATTTCGACGCCGCACTTGTCGCAGAAGCCGTAGTCGCCGGCTTCGATGCGCGCGAGCGTCTCCTCGATCTTCTTGATCAGCTTGCGCTCGCGGTCGCGATTGCGCAGTTCGATGGCGATATCAGTCTCTTGACTGGCGCGGTCGTTGGGGTCAGCGAACACCGTCGCTTCGTCCTGCATGGTGTGCACCGTGCGGTCAATATCTTCGCTCAGCTCTTTCTTGAGTGTCTCGAGGATCTTGCGGAAATGGGCGATCTGACGGTCGCTCATGTACTCCTCGCCCTTCTTCGGCTCGTAAGGAGGGATGTGTTTGTGGAGCAAATCTTCGGCCATTTGTTACGGCACCCTGTCAAGGAAAAGCGGCTATTAAATATCAGAACGCCGGTGCCTGCAAGAAGACTTCATCCTTAATTCGCAGGAGCTTGATTGGCGCGGTATTCGAGCGTCCTACCTTGACTGCCGGGAGTGTCATGCTAGAATCGCCGGCTTCGTCGGGGTGTAGCTCAGCCCGGTAGAGTGTCTGCTTTGGGAGCAGAAAGTCGCACGTTCGAATCGTGTCACCCCGACCAGGAAGCGTTTAGCGCTTCATCCATCCATCCCGCAGCAGTTTGCGGTCGATTTTGCCGTTGGCGTTGCGTGGCAAACTCCTCTCGGCCGAGAGAATCTTTTTCGGCACCATGTAGGCCGGCATGGCCGCACGGCATTCCGCCAGCAGCGCCTGAATATCCAAAGCTTGGCCCGGCAAGGGCGTTGCCACCAGCGCAATGGCTTGGCCTAGCGCTTCGTCCGGGATGCCGAAGGCGGCGCATTCGCCAACCCGACGCGTGGCATAAACCAATTCTTCGACCTCGGTAGGACTGACACGGTAGCCGGACGTCTTGATCATTTCATCGCGGCGACCGATGAAATAGATGAAACCTTCGGCGTCGCGACGCACCATGTCGCCGGAAAACACCGCGATTTCCGGCACGACCAGGCCGTAGGGCCGCTGGGTCAAGCCCTGCGGCAGCGGCTTGAAGCGCTCGGCGGTCCTTTCCATATCGTTCCAGTAACCCATCCCGACCAAGGGGCCGCGATGCACCAGCTCGCCCGGTTCGTCGGCGGCGCATTCGCTTCCATCGGGGCGGAGAACCAGGATTTCCGCGTTCGGAATGGCTTTGCCGATCGAATCCGGCCGCCGGTCGATCTCCTCTGGCGGCAGGTAAGTGGAGCGGAAAGCCTCGGTCAGCCCATACATCAGGAAAGGCTTTGCCTTGGGAACCCGTCGGCGCAATGCCTGCAGCGTTTCGGCCGGCATGCGGCCGCCGGTGCTGGCGAAATAGCGCAGATGCTCGCCGAAGCTTTCCGGCCATTCCAGTTGCGCCAACTGGAGGTAAAGCGGCGGCACGGCGGTGAGGCCGGTGATCCGCTCGTCTCGCATGGTGTTGATCACATCCCGGGGAAGCAGGTGGTTGAGCAAAACCGCCTTGGCGCCAACATGAAAGGCCGTCGTCAATTGGCTGAAACCGGCGTCGAAGGAAAGCGGCAGGACGGCGAGCAAAGCGTCTTTCCGGCGATTGCCCAGATACGACGCAACGCTGACGGCGCCGGCAACCAGATTGCGGTGGGACAGCACCACGCCCTTGGGTTTGCCGGTGCTGCCCGAGGTGTAAAAAATGGCCGCCATGTCGCTCTCGACAAGGTGCCGGTCGGACGGAGTCCCTGCTTGAATTTCGTGCCAGGCGTGCACCGCGTAGTGCCGACGAGCCGGTTCGGAGGAGGGCGGACCGACCAGCACGACATGGCGCAGGTCGGGGCAGCGTTCGAGCGTTTCCTCGAGCAGCCCGAAACGCTCGCGGGAGGTGACGAGGACATACACATTGCAGTCGCAAAGGATGTGCTCGACCTGCGCCGCCTTGAGCAAGGGATTGATCGGGACAAATGCGCCCCCGGCCAGCGCCGCGCCAAAGCTGGCGACCACGGTTTCCAGGCGCTTTTCGAGATAGATGCCGACCCGGCCGCCGCGCGGCAAGCCAAGAGAGATCAAGGCGCTGCTGAAGCTTTCCACCGATGCCTGTAATTCGCCGTAGTGGCGGTTCTCGCGGCCATGTACGAGGGCAGGCGCATCCGCATGGCGGTCGGCGGCAAGGGCAATCAGATCGGGAAGCAGGATGGGGGATCGCATGGTCCTATGTTCGCAGATGCAGGCGCTTGGATAATTTTCCCAGATAGTGGCGGGTTGCCGCCATCAGACCGCCGATCGAGGTCGGCCTGAAAGCGACGATTCCGACCCGCTCCCGCCGGCGCGTCATCCAGTCCCGCTTGTAAGGTTCGTCGCCGGTCAGGTAATCGACGAGGGTCACGCCATCGGTGTCGATGACTTGGCGCATCAGTGCGGCGGTCAGCACCGACCCGGCGGAAAGGCGACGGTATTGCTCATCATAGGCGAGCTTGTAGATGTATGCCGTTCGGTTTCGCACCAGCCAAAGTTGGGCGGCGACGGGCGTATCGCCCAGTTTCAGGATGCCGAGCCGCAGCCAGCCCCGAGCCGCCGCGGTCCGGCAGAGTTGGCCGATAAAGCGCGGAAAAGGCTCTGCTTCCTTCCAACTTTTGGCGTAGACCGATTCGAAAGCCTCGATGGCGGTGTTCAGCGCCGGCTCGTCGCTGTCGTCCGAGTGGATCGAGATTTGCCACGGGCCTTCACGGTCGAGCTTGCGCTGGCCGCGGCGAACGTTGCTTTGCAGTTGCGCCGGGCGCTCGGCGAAATAGCGCTCGAAATCCCGGTCTTCAACGTCGAGGACCCAGTTGCCGAAACAGAAATAGGTGTCTGCCCAGAAGCCCGCCGCCAGGAGCGCCGACCGCAAGGCCGGGAGCAACGGGCTGGCGCCATCGAGCGGATGAAGGTCGAAGGTGGCAGGATTCCCGGCCGAGGCGAATATTTTCTGCAAAACGCCTTCCGGCTTATCCGGCAGGGCACCGATGGGCTCGAAGAGGCTGCTGTAGAAATTGCTGAGGCTGTGCAGGTGGCCGTTGCCGGCCATGGGCAGGCAGAAGGCGGCGCCTGTCGCGGTATTCTCGGCCAGCAGCAGGCAAGGCTTCTGCGATGGATCGAATCCCGAGCGCGCCAGGGTTTCGAACCAGTCGAGCGCGGAAAAAATCGAACCGCCGCCATGCGCAGCGAGGGTGGGGTACTTCCGACGCGCTTCGTCGAAGCCGTGGAGGCAGGAGATGCGCCAGTCGTCGTTCATGGTTTCGGCGTTGCGGGAGAGGGGGCGAAAAAGCCGGGTGGGGTCGTGCGCATGGCTGGCCATAAAGTGGCGATTCGGCAGCATCATAGCGCAGCGTCCGTTATTCGCCGCCTCGAAATGTCAACGTAATGAAGATGAAGAACTATTCGGCCATAATGCAGACCAATTCGAATCGAATAACAGCCGAGAAAAATCGACGTGGATATCACCCAAGAAACGCTCCTGACGCTGGATGAAGTTCTTTCCCTCAAAGGCCGCGCCCTGCACTTCGCTGCCGACACTCCGCTGCTTGGCGCCTTGCCCGAGCTTGATTCCATGGCGGTGGTGGCGCTGCTGACGACATTAGAGGAGCGCTTCGACATTGTGATTCACGACGACGAGATCGACGGCGCGACCTTCGCTTCGGTCGGGACCCTGGTTGCCTTCCTGCGCCAAAAGCTGGCGAGCTGACCTCTCTCAATGGAGGCCTTCTATCTCGAGGGGCAGCGGCGACGCTTCTGCTTGTACCACTCACCTCAGGGCGAATGCCGGGGCATGGTCGTCGGCGTTCATCCCTTCGCTGAGGAAATGAACCGTTGCCGCCGCATGCTGGCATTGCAGGCGCGGGCATTGGCTGCGGCCGGCTTCGGCGTGTTGCAAGTCGACCTTTCCGGATGTGGAGACAGCGCCGGGGACTTTGGCGATGCACACTGGGTGTCGTGGATCGAAGATGTGGTGGACGCCTGCCATTGGGCGCGGACGCAATCGGAGCGTCCGCTGTGGTTGTGGGGCGTGCGCGGCGGCGCCCTGATCGCCGCCGAGGCGGCTGGCGCCGTGGAAGATTTATTCGGGATGCTTCTCTGGCAACCGGCAGTGGCCGGGGCTACGCATCTCCGGCAATTTCTTCGCTTGCGCCTGGCCTCGGACATGCTCGAAGGCAGCGAGCGCGGCTCCATCAAGGCGCTGGAAGAGGCGTTGGCACAGGGCCAAGCCATCGAGATCGCGGGCTATTCGTTGTCGCCCGGTCTGGCGGCGGGATTGGCGAGTGCAACGCTGACTTTGCCGGCGGGCCTGCGGCATTGCATTTGTTTCGAAGTCTCGGCAAGAGCGGAAAAACTCCTGACACCTGCGCTGGCTTCATGGATGGAGGGAGCGCGAGGTGCTAGTACCAATGTCGTTGGAAGCGTGGTCGAAGGCACCGCATTCTGGCAGACCGCCGAAATCAGCGAATGCCCATCGCTCGTGGCTGCCAGTGTCGAGGCGCTGCTCGAGTGCTCACCATGAGCTTCAGCGAACTTCCCCTGGTCTTCAGGCACGATGGCGAGGAATTGGTCGGGGTCGTGTCGCTTCCCGAGGAGCCCGTCGAGACCGGCTTGCTGGTCATCGTCGGCGGGCCGCAATACCGTGCTGGCAGCCACCGACAGTTCGTCGCCCTCTGCCGGCGTCTGGCCGACAATGGGATTGCCGCCATGCGCTTCGATGTTCGCGGCATGGGCGATAGCAGCGGCGAAGCGCGTTCTTTTGAGAACATCGACGACGACATCGCGGTGGCAATCGATGCCTTCTACCGCGCCGCGCCCCAGTTGGAGCGCGTTGCGCTGTGGGGGCTTTGCGACGGTGCTTCGGCTGCGCTGCTGTATTGGGGGCGCCGGCGGGACGAGCGCGTGGCCGGCCTTTGCCTGCTCAATCCCTGGGTTCGATCGGATGAAACCCTGGCGCGGGCAACCCTGCGTCACTACTACGGCCGCCGCTTGCTCGAAGGCGCCTTCTGGAAAAAGCTCCTTGCCGCCCGATTGAAGCCGCAGCGCGTTCTCGGCGATCTGATCGCCAACCTCAGGGCATCTGTCGGTGGCGCTCCCGCAGTCGGCGAAGGCGGGTTTCAGGCGGTCATGGCACAGGCGTTCCGCCATTTCACCGGGCGCATCCTGATCGTCTTGAGCGGCAACGACATGACCGGCCGCGAGTTCGCCGAAGCCTGCAAGAGCGAGAGACGATGGGCTGGCGCGGCCGATCGTGAAAACGTTGGTGTATGCGAAATCGCCGACGCCGACCATACCTTCTCTTCGGCCGAATGGCGAGGTCAGGTCGAGGCGCTGACCTTGAAATGGTTACGCACGCTATGAAGCGCGTCCTCATGGTTGCCTTCCATTTTCCGCCCTTGGCCGGTGGCAGCGGCATCCAGCGCACGCTTCGCTTCGTGCAGCATTTGCCGGCGCACGCCTGGCAGCCAATCGTTTTGAGCGCCGATCCCCGCGCCTACGAAACGACGGGCGAGGAACTGATGGCGGAGATTCCGCCGGGTACCGAGGTGAGCCGGCCCTTCGCGCTGGATACCGCCAGGCATCTCTCGTTTCGCGGGAAATACCTGGGATGGATGGCTCGGCCGGATCGATGGATGAGTTGGAAATTCGCCGCCGTGCGCGAAGGCATGCGTCTTATCGAGCGTTTTCGGCCGGAGGTGCTCTGGTCGACCTATCCCATCGCGACCGCCCACGTCATCGCCGCAGCGCTGCAGAAGCGCAGCGGGTTGCCCTGGGTTGCGGATTTCCGCGATCCCATGGCGCAGGAGGATTATCCTGCCGACCCGGCCACATGGCGGAGCTTCAAGCACATCGAGGAACAGGTGTTCGGGCAGGCGAGCGCCTGCATCTTCACGACGCCGGGGGCCGCAGCGGACTATCGCCAGCGCTATTCGGGCACCGCGGCTTCGATTGAAGTGATCGAGAATGGCTACGACGAGGAAAGCTTCGCCGCCACGCCGCCGGACGTGACACCGCTGGTGCCCGGCGCACTGACCTTGCTGCACAGCGGTGTTGTTTATCCTTCGGAACGCGATCCCTCCGCCTTGTTTTCAGCGCTGGCAACGCTGCGCAATGAAGGCAGACTGAATCCGCGGGAATTCCGTTTGCGCTTCCGCGCTTCCGGCCACGATCGGATGTTGGAGGCCATGATCGCGCGCCATGGCATCGGAGACTTCGTCGAGCTTTATCCGCCGTTGGCCTATCGGCCGGCATTGGCTGAGATGTTGCGCGCCGATGCGCTCCTGCTCCTGCAAGCCTCCAATTGCAATGCGCAGATTCCCGCCAAGTTGTACGAATACCTGCGCAGCGGGCGGCCAATTTTGGGCCTGACCGACCTATCCGGCGATACCGCGGGCGCGCTCCGTGAAGCGGGTATTGCGTCGCTGGCGCCGCTCGATGATGCTGGCGCCATCGCCTGTGCGCTTGAGGATTTCCTGGCTTGCCTGCGGGGGGGGCGGGCGAACATTCCCGATCCCCGATATGTCGCCCGCTGCTCACGGCGCGAGCGCTCTGGAAGCCTGGCTTCCCTGTTCGAACGAGTTCTCCGTGGTTCCTGATTCAGGCTGGCGGTTTCTGGTTGCGCTGCTTGCGCTCGGTGCCGCGCTGGTTTTGGCCGCTTTTCATCCCCTCGCTCCGATGTTGTCCATGGCGGCAGTTGTCGCGTGGAGTATTTTTGTCTTTTGCGTTCCAAGCATTTGGCTATTCGCGATCCAGACGCTGTTGCCGGTGATGAACTTCTCGCCTTGGACGGGGTGGTTCGTCTTCGAAGAATTCGACCTCCTCCTTCTGGCGACTATCGCTGGCGGCTGGGGGCGCTGGGCATTCAACCGCGAGGCCAGTCGGTCTGAAAACGCTACCTCGAACTGGCGCGCGATGAAGTGGGTTCTCTCCGCGCTGCTGATCTGGAATCTCGTGGCGCTCTTGCATGGGCTCGCGGACGCCGGCGGTATCGATTTCGATTGGTTTTACGGCTACGAAAACGCCATGAACAGCGTGCGCCTATCGAAGCCCCTGTTCTTCGCAGCCCTCGTCTTTCCGCTGCTACGCCTTGAGCTGCAGCGCGACCCGAGCGGTTCTTCGCGGCTCTTCATGCTCGGCATGGCCGCCGGGCTGGCCGTAGCGGTGCTGGCGGTAATCTGGGAAAGGCTGGCTTATGTTGGCTTGTTTGATTTTTCCAGTCGTTACCGCGCAACCGGATTGTTTTGGGAGATGCATGTCGGCGGTGCGGCAATCGATGCCTATCTCGTGCTCTGTTTGCCCTTCGCGCTCTGGGGGTTACTCAGGGCGCCGACGCTCTTGCGTTGGTCGATGGCGGCGATGCTCGCTTTGCTGGCTGGTTATGTCTGCCTGACCACGTTCTCCCGGGGCGTGTATCTCGCCGTGCTCGTCGAAATCGCCATGATTTCCGGTTTTGCGCTTTCGCGTCGCTGGGCAGACGCGCCCTTGCTCACCTGGCCAGTCGTCATTCGCTGGCTTATTGGCGCTGCAGCCATCCTTACGGCCAATGTTATGGCGCTGGTGTTTTTAGGCTATGCCGGATTGCTGGCATTTTTTTTAATTACATTGACATTGTTGATATTGGTCAGGCCTTTTACTTCCTGGGCTGGTCTGACGAATTGGCGGAAGAAAGGCGTGGCGGCGGTCGCGGCGATATTCCTGCTCGAAATCGTTGCCGTTGCTGGCGGCGGAACCTTCATGCTCGGTCGACTGTCAACCAGTGAGCGCGATATGGGAGGGCGTTTCGACCATTGGCGAAATGCTGGTGGTTTATTGGATTCTCCGGCTAGATGGCTTACGGGTATTGGCATCGGGCGGTCCCCGGCACATCGGGCCAATGCTGTGGCAGGGGAAGCGTTTCCAGGGAATTTTATCGTGCTGGGCGAAGAGGGTAACCATTTCGCGCGCATAACAGGACCCCAAGACGGCCGTTTGGCGGGGCTGTTCGGATTATCGCAGCGTTTGCGCATCGATGAGAGTAGCGGTATCCACGTGGATGCCGATTTGAGATTCAGCAGTGATGTCGACTTTTATTTAAAAGTCTGTGAAAAACATCTTTTGTATGAGATCAGGTGCGTGAGCAGCGTCGTCCTTCAAAAAAACAACGGGCTTGAATGGAAGCACGTATCAATTCCCCTCGAAGGACGCTTCGAAGGTGACAGTGGCGTGTTTCCACGGCTTGCTTTTTTCACGGTTTCCGTTCTGGGGGCGGCGCAAACCGTCGATGTCGATAATTTGCGCGTGATGGATGCCAGCGGCCGGAATCTCATCGCCAACGGAGATTTTACGCAAGGCGGTGCGCAATGGTTCATGACCGGGACGGCCTATTTTCTGCCTTGGCATGTCGACAACTTCTTCCTCGAGGCCTTACTCGAGCAGGGGTTGGTGGGAGTGACGTTACTTGGCGCGGCGTTGGCGCTGAGCGCTCTTCCGCGTCGCGGCGATCCGCTCGTTGCATATTTGGCAACGGCAATGGTTGGCTTTCTGACGGTCGGCACCTTTGGCAGCGCCCTTGATGTTCCGCGGGTGGCATTCTGCTTGTACTGGCTGGTCGGCTTTTCAGTATGCCATAAGATATATGCCATTTCTCATAAAAACCCAATTAATTCAAAGATTTGAGTAGGATTCCACATTTTTTTTCGACTTATGGACTATAGTTACAAGCCCGGCTGCACGGCCCGCCTCGCATGGCGTTTTTCGATGCTCCGGACGTTGAGCATTTCCTTGCACGGCTCTCCTCCAGCCCCCCGCACAGAAGCCCGGGGCTCAGGTTATATCGGAGATTGGTAATGATCAGGATATTCAATCATTGGGTACGGCGGCCCACTTTTGCGAAACTGACGCTCGATGTCGGTTTTGCCGCCCTTATCACCACCGCGATCGTCTCGCAGAATCGAAGCGGCTCCGCTGTCAATGCCCCGCTGCTGGCCTTTTACCTGATCATCCTGGCGGCGACCGCCATGGTGCTGAGTTTATGGCTGAGTTCCTATTTCCGGCGAGTCGAAAAGAATGATGCTTCCGCCGCGCGTGGCCGCGTGGTGCTGTCGATCTATCTCGCCGTTCCGGTGGCTTATCTGATTTTTGCCGCCTTTCCCGGTATCGAATTGCGACAGAGCCTATTGGCGCTTACCGGTGTCACCGCGGCCTTCGGGCTTTTGACGCATCAGCTCATTTCATCGCGTAACTCCATGACTTCGGTATTGAAACGCCAGATTCTCATCTTTGGCGTTGGGACCAAGGCACTGCAAGTGATGGAGGCGCTCAGCCGTTCCGATCCGAGTGCCGAAATCGTCGGTTTCTACCCGGGGCCGAACGAGGAAGTGGTGAAGGTGCCGCGGAATGAAGTGCTGTCATCGAGCCGTTCATTGATCGACACGGTGCGGGATCTCGAGCTGAGTGAAATCGTCGTCGCCGTGACCGAACGGCGCGGTGGTTCCTTGCCGCTGCGGGAGTTGCTGGATTGCCGGCTCCATGTCGTTCGGGTGCTGGATGTCGCCAGCCAGTTCGAGCAAAG
>JAPUEC010000093.1 GCA_027492775.1 Rhodocyclaceae bacterium | reverse complement strand
CCCCCCCCCCCCCGCGGGGGGGGTGGGGGGGGGGGGGGGGCTGGGGTTTTGGGGGGCTGGTGGCCCCGGGCCGCCCCCCCCCCCCCCCCCGCCCCCCCCCCCCCCCCCCCCCCCCCCCCCCCAACGCAATTCGCCGGCTGATTGTGAACACGCCCTAGGGTGCAGGTTGTCAATGGGCGAACGGATCGCCCACCAACAGAGGTTAAATCCTGGCGTATTTTGGCGGGCGATCATGCGGGCGATATAGTCCGACTCCGTTCGGCGCGCCGGCGGCGGATTGGATCGCAGGCTTGCTGTTGCGCGGGCGACCTTGCCCTGCGGGCGTTGTCGCGGATGTGACTTCGGTTGGCGCCAGCGGCCTTGCTTTTTGCGATTGACTGTATAAAATTACAGGAAATCACCGGAGGTCCCGCATGTTCAAGCTCACACCGCGCCAGCAGGAAATTCTCGACTTCATCCGCAATTCGCTGGAGGTGCTGGGTGCGCCCCCGACGCGCATGGAGATCGCCTCGGCCTTCGGCTTTGCCTCGCCCAATGCGGCCGAGGATCATCTCAAGGCGCTGGCCAAGAAGGGCGCCATCGTTCTCGAACCTGGGTCCGCCCGCGGCATCCGGCTGGTGGAGCAACTTGGATTGCCGTTGATCGGCAGCGTGGCCGCCGGGTCGCCCATCCTGGCGGTCGAGAATATGCAGGGGCGCTATGCGCTCGATGCCCATCTCTTTTCACCCCGCGCCGATTTCCTGCTGAAGGTGCGCGGGTTATCGATGATCGACGCCGGCATTTTCGATGGCGACCTGCTGGCCGTGCATCGGACGCAAGAGGCGCGCGATGGTCAGATCGTCGTCGCCCGCTTGCAGGATGAGGTGACGGTCAAGCGCCTGAAGCGCCATCCTGGCCAAATCGAATTGATCGCGGAAAACGCCGATTACGAATCCATCATCATCGATTTGCCAGAAGAGAATTTCGCCATCGAAGGCATTGCCGTCGGCCTCATCCGCGGCGCGCATTCGACCGAATTTTCCTGAACCGCTTACTCTCGGCTCGCCTCGCGAAACCGCAATGCGCCGCCGATGAGATGAGACAGCTTTAGGGCAGGTTCGAGGTCAGGCGGCGTCTGCGGATGCTCGGCGTGGCAAGGGAATGGCATTGCATGTATCCAGCGCCTGGCAGCCACCCGCCCGCCGAGTCAAGGCAATCGCGCCGGGGCAATCGCGCCGGCTGATTGTGAATATGCCCTAACCGAGCCCCCGGTCCTGCAAGATGGTGGTGGAGATTTCCTCGATCGACTTGGTCGAGGAATCGAGCCAGCGGATGCCGTATCGTGTCATCATTTTTTCGGCTTCGGCGACTTCGTAGCGGCAGTTCTCCAGCGACGCATAGTGGCTGCCGGCGCGGCGTTCCTCGCGGATCTTGTTGAGGCGCTCCGGGCGGATAGTGAGCCCGAAAAGCTTGTCGCGATACTGGAGCAGGTTGCCCGGCATTTTGCCGCGTTCGAAGTCTTCCGGAATGAGGGGAAAGTTGGCGACCTTGAGGCCGAATTGCATCGCAAGGTATAGCGAGGTCGGCGTCTTGCCGCATCGCGACACGCCCACCAGCACCAGATCCGCTTTGTCGAGCTCCTGCTCGGTCACGCCGTCGTCGTGAACCAGCGTGAAATTGATCGCTTCGATGCGGCGTTGATAATTGGAGCTATCGGCCGATCCATGCGAGCGTCCGACCGTATGGCTCGACTGGATGCCGAGTTCGGCTTCGAGCGGTGCCAAGAAGCTCTGGAAGAAGGACATGCAGAAAGCGTTTGCGGCATGGACGATGGCCGCCAGCTCTGGGTCGATGAGGGTGGTGAAGAGAATCGGCCTCTGGCCGTCGGCGAAGCCGGTTTCATTGATGCGGGTGACGATCGCGTGGGCCTTTTCGATGGTGTCGATGAAGGGCGCCCGGATTTGCCGGAATTCGAAATTCTCGAACTGGGTGAGCAGGCTGTGCCCGAGCGCCTCGGCGGTCAGGCCGGTGCCGTCGGAAACGAAAAAGACGGTGCGTTTGATCTTGTCCATGAAGCGGAGGCGCAAAGCGGCGCGAACGGGGAAAAGCGCAAGTTTGCCACGAGCGGGGCGGCGGCGAACCTCGCGCGGGCCTTTTCTTTTAGGCGTCTTCAGGAAGCGCGAGCGTTGGACCCGCCAACGCTTTAACCCTCGACTTCGCGGGCCTGGAAAATCGACGAGTTGCCGACAAAGGACCATGCTGGCGGCCCACGTCCCGGATATCCTCGCTTCCCGCCGCAACGCAATCCGCTGACGGGCGAACAGGTTGGCGATGGCCGGCTATCCGCTGTTGCGCAACCCTGCGGCGATGCCGTTGATGGTGAGGTGAATGTCGTGCGCCGTGCGTTCGTCCGCGCGACCGGCGCGGTAGCGGCGGATCAATTCGACCTGGAGGTGGTTGAGCGGATCCATGTAAGGAAAGCGCTGGTGAATGGACCGCCGGAGCAACGGGTTGTCGCAAAGAAAATCCTTCTGCTCTTCGATCGCCAGCAGGTGGTGCCGCGTCAGTTCCCATTCTGTGCGGATGCGGGAAAAAATGGCCTGACGCAGGTCGGCATCGGTGACCAGATCGGCGTAGCGGGCGGCGATGGCGAGATCGGTTTTCGACAGCACCATGTCCATGTTGGAGAGCAAGGCCTGGAAGAAGGGCCAGCCGCGGTACATGCGGCGCAGCGTCGCGAGGCCATCGGAGTTGTCCTTCAGCCAGGATTCCACCGCCGAGCCAAAGCCATACCAGCCCGGAAGCATCAGCCGGCATTGCGACCAGGAGAAAACCCAGGGAATGGCGCGCAGGTCTTCGATGCGATCCGAACGCTTGCGTGCCGCCGGACGGCTGCCGATATTGAGCGTGGCGATTTCGGAAATGGGCGTGGATTCGCGGAAGTAACGGTTGAATCCCTCGGTCTCATAGACCAGCCCGCGATAGGCGGCGAAGGCGAGCCCGGAAAGACGCTCCATCACCGGGTGAAATTCCTCGGCCGGTTCCAGCCGGTTTTCGTGATCGGTCAAGCTGGCTTCCAAGGTTGCGGCCAGCAGCACTTCGAGGTTGCGGCGACCGGTATCCGGATTGCCATACTTGGAATAAATGACTTCGCCCTGCTCGGTCAGCCGCAGATGGCCGGAGACCGAGCCGGCCGGCTGGGCCAGGATGCCCTGATAACTTGGGCCGCCGCCGCGTCCGACGCTGCCGCCGCGGCCGTGGAAAAGGCCGAGCCGTATGTCGTGGCGGGCGCAGACGCGGGTCAGTTCGATCTCGGCCTGATACAACTCCCAGCCCGAGGTCAGGAAGCCGCCATCCTTGTTGCTGTCCGAATAGCCAAGCATGACTTCCTGGGTATCGCCGCACGAAGCAAGCAGGGCGCGGTAGTGCGGAAGGGCGAAGATGGCGCCCATGATGGCGCCGGCACGCCGCAGGTCGTCGATGGTCTCGAACAGCGGAATGATGTTCATGCCAAGGCTTGGGGCCGCACCGGGGCGGGTAGGTGGAATGAGCAGGCCGGATTCCTTGAGCAGCAGCGCCACTTCGAGCAGGTCGGAAACGCCGTCGGTCTTGGAGATGATGCAGTTCGGCAGGGTGGCGGCGCCGTAGCGTCGCCGCAGTTCGCGGGCGGCCGCGAATATGGCGAGTTCGCCCCGGGTTTCTTGGGAATATTCGAGATAAGGCGAATAGAGCAGGCGCGGTGTTGCCAGTTCGTCGCCGAGCAGGGCGATACGCTCCGATTCGTCGAGATCGGCGTAATTGGTGCAGCGCCCGGCGCCAGCCAGCAGCTCGCCAACCGTCCGGGCATGCACTTCCGAATTTTGGCGCAAATCGACCGGCGCCAGATGGAAGCCGAAAATCCGTGTCGCCCGGATCAGTTGGCGGAGGCGTCCGCGTGCCAGGAGACGGCCGCAATTCTTTTCCAGTGAATCGGCGAGCACGGCAAGCTCGGTGCTGAGTTCCTCAGCGTCGGCATAAGGTTCGGCCTTGCCCAGGGCATTGCGCATCGGGCGATAATGGTCAAGCGCCTCGGCGGTGCTGGCGAGCCTGGCATAGATGCCGGTGAGCGCGCGGCGGTACGGCTCATCCGCCTGCTGCGGCGATTGCTCGGGCGATGCGGCCGCCAAGGCATCGAGTTCCGGCGTCGTGGCAACCAGCAATTGCGACATTGGCAATTCGGCACCCAAGGCGTGCACCTGCTCGAGGTAGAAGTTCATGGTCGCCATCGATTGCAGGCGCATGGTCTGTTCGAGGATTTCGGCGGTGACGAAGGGATTGCCGTCACGGTCACCACCGATCCAGCTGCCGATGCGGAAGAAGGCGGGCAACTTCCACTCAAGCTCCGGGTGATCCTGCGCCAGCATGTCTTCGGCGTGGTCATAAAGCCGTGGCAGTTCGGTGAAGAAGGTCTCCTCGAAATGGCTGATGCCGTTCTTTACCTCGTCGATCACGAGCAAACGGATGGGGCGCAGCATGCGGGTCTGCCAGAGGGTGGTGATGGCCCGGGCGAGCGCCAGCTCGTTCTCGGCCTGCTCTTCGGGGGTCAGCACCTGCCGCTCCTGTAAATCGAGCAGGCGCTCGATCTCGCGATGGCTGTCGAGCGTGCTCTTGCGCTGAACTTCGGTTGGGTGGGCGGTGAGGACCGGCGATATGGAAGCTCGTGCAAAGAAAGCGGCGATGGCTTCCGAAGCGATGCCGGCGTCGCGCAGGCGGTTGAGGGCGAAACGGAGGCTGCCTTCGCGCGGGGGCGAATTGGCCAAGTCATAGGCGCGCCGGCGCCGGATGTGATGCTGATCCTCGGCGATGTTGGCGAGTTGCAGGAAATAGGTGAAGGCGCGCACCACCGAACGCGTCATGTCGGGCGGCAGCGGATCGAGCAGCGCGGCGAGTTCGCCATGGGCGCAAGGATCGCTTTCCTTTGCCCCGCGTACGGTAATCCGGCGGACGCGTTCGATGAGATCGAAGGCCGCTTCGCCTTTTTGCTCGCGGATGATGTCGCCGAGCAACTTCCCCAGCCGGCGGATGTCCTGGCGCAGCGGCTCGTCCTTGTCTTCGGTGGTGCAACTGGCGCTCTTGGGGGGCATGGCGATTGATCTCCTGGCAATTCCTGGTCTACACAAATGCTCTGGCGGCGATCTCGCGCGCAGAGAGACAGGATATCCGGTTACGTTTAGGCCAATGGTTTATGGCAAAATCCTAACCCTTCTTCCGGCAAGGTTTTTTGAGGCCGCGGGTTTTCGCATCTTCGCGTTCATGACAGGAATTTTTAACGGCAGTACCAATATTGGAGTAATTCCGGATGTCCAAAGTTAAATTCTTTTCGGGGGAGAAAGTTCCCCTTGAAATGCATAAGGTCCGCATCGTCCAGAAGTTGAATCTCGTGCCGATTGAACGCCGCCTGGAGGCCATCGGCGAGGCTGGGAACAACACCTTCCTGTTGAAGAACCGCGACATTTTTCTCGACATGCTGACCGACAGCGGCGTCAATGCCATGAGCGACAAGCAACTTGCCGCCATGATGGAGTCGGATGACAGCTATGCCGGTTCGGAAACCTTCACCAAGCTGGAAACCAAGATCCAGGAAATTTTCGGTACCGAATTCTTCCTGCCGGTGCACCAGGGGCGCGCCGCCGAGAACATCATTTCCAAGGTGTTCGTGAAGCCTGGCCAGATTGTGCCGATGAACTACCACTTCACCACGACCAAGGCGCACATCGTCCTGAACGGCGGCATCGTCGAGGAAATCATCATCGACGAAGGCTTGCGTGTGACGAGCGACTATCCGTTCAAGGGCAACCTCGACGTTGCCAAGCTGGTCGCGCTGATCGAAAAGCACGGCGCTGATAAGATCGCTTATGTCCGCATCGAGACCGGCACCAATCTCATCGGCGGCCAGCCGCATTCGCTGCAGAACCTGCGCGAGGTGCGCAAGGTGTGCAGCCAGCACGGCATCATGATCGTCTTCGACGCCAGCCTGCTTGCCGACAATCTGTATTTCATCAAGGCCCGGGAAGCGGCCTGCAAGAACATGTCGATCCGCGAAATCACGCGCGAGATCGCCGATTTGTCGGACATCATCTATTTCTCCGCCCGCAAGCTCGGTTGCGCCCGCGGCGGCGGCATCTGTACCAACAGCAAGGATGCCTTCATGAAGATGCGCGAACTGGTGACCTTGTACGAGGGCTTTCTCACCTATGGCGGCATGTCCATCCGGGAAGTCGAGGCGCTCGCGGTTGGCCTCGAGGAAACCATGGACGAGGACATGGTCTCGCAGGGCCCGCAGTTCATCGAGTACATGGTCAATGCGCTGGACAAGGCGGGTGTCCCGGTCATCACCCCGCCCGGCGGACTTGGATGCCACCTCAACGCCATGGCCTTCCTGCCGCATGTCCCACAGACTCAATATCCTGCCGGCGCACTGGCTTCTGCGGTCTATCTGGTCAGCGGCGTGCGCGGCATGGAACGTGGCTCGGTCTCCGAGCAACGCGACGAGCAGGGCAACGAGACCTATGCCAACATGGAATTGCTGCGCCTGGCCATGCCGCGCCGCGTCTTCACCCTGTCCCAGGTGAAGTATGCGGTCGACCGTATCGTCTGGCTGCACAAGAACCGGGAACTGATCGGCGGCCTGGAATTCGTCGAAGAGCCAAAGCTGTTGCGCTTCTTCTTCGGCAAGCTGAAAGCGACGAGCGACTGGCAGGCCAAATTGCTCGCCAAATTCCGCGCCGACTTTGGCGATAGCCTGTAACGAGCGCCCGGGAGCCGCCTCGGCGGCGGTTCCCGGCGTAGCAGGCTCGGTTCCGGTAGCGGGGAAACCGGTGAATCGATCCAAAAAGCAGTGGGAAACAGGCGGAACTGCGGAAAATAGTGCGTTAAACTATCCGACACTCGATGAGCTAACCAGGAAAACCGCCTTGGTCAATGAAAAACCGTCGTCAGCAGGGGCGCGTCGTTCTCCGCATCGTCAGGAGTTGATGAACGCGCGCGATTTGTCGTCGTGTCTCGACCTCGTCGAATCGGAATTGCGCACCCTGTCCGGGGTGGATTGCTATGCCGTCAATCTTTACCAGCCTGCCGAAAACTCGCTGGTCTGCGCCCGGCTGCACCTTCCCGACGAATACGCCAATATGGAAGAGGCATTTTCGCAGTATTCCCTGCCGCTCGAGAGTGGCGATGCGAGCACGATCGCCATCCAGACCGGCAAGCCGGTGCTCATCAGCGCCAAGAACCTGAGCGAGTTCTCCGAACGGACGCAGGCGGGTTTCATCCACGGCAAAATGAAGTGCCTGGCGGTGCTGCCGATTCGGCCGAACGGCGCGGATCAGCCTTGTACCGGCACCATCGTCCTGATATCGCTGCGCAAGGCGCTTCCCGCCGCGATGCTGGACAAGGTGGGAAAGTTCATGGCCGAAGCGGCGCCGATCCTGCAGTTGCATCAGCGCGCCGCGAGTCTCGAAGCGCGGAATTACTCCATCCGGCTGGCCGAGAAGGAGTTGCAGTCGCTGCTGCATTTCATTTCGGAAATGACCAATCTGACGACCGAGGAGGAACTGTATCCGCGCATCGAGCAGGAATTCCTCAATCGTTTCGAACTCGATTTTGCCGCCATCCTGATCGCCGAGGGTGGCGTCCTGCGCTGCGCGGATACGCTGTTCTTCCCCGAGGACGTGCCCTGGGGCGGTGGCTGGCGGACGCACTGCCAGAAGATTTCGTATTTGATCGACCGCCGCGACGCGGCTTCGAGCAATGCGCTGATCAACAACCGGCCGTTCTATTTCGGCAATATCCCCGCGCTGCGCGATTTGCCGATGGGCACGCTGGATCGGACCAACCTCGATATCCTCCAGGACCTGAAAACCTTCGCTATCCAGCCCATCCGCAATTGCGGCAAGCCGGTGGGGATTCTCTGGCTCGGCAGCATGCATTCCCTGAACGCGCTTTCCGCCGAGCAATTGCGCCTGATTCAGCAGCTCTGCGATTTTCTCGGCGGCATCATCGAAAACGCCCGCCGCTACGGCGCGTTCTGCGCCCAGCAATCGGACGCTCCCGCAGCGGTCCGCAAAGCGGGGAAGGCCGCCCGGCAATCGTAGACAAGGAGTTCCCACCAGGGAGTCTCCTTCATCAGCCTTCCCGGCTTTCCGGTAGGCTGACTCCATCGTTCCGAAGCGCCGCTCCAGGCCGCGCCTCCTCCATCGGACGGATGGGGGAGGCATCCTATGCGATAATTGCAAGTTTCCTGCTTTACCCCTTTTGATTACTTAGGAACGTTTTGCAATGAACGATTACGTTATCAGCTTCGAGCACCTGCGCATGACCGATGTGGACAAGGTCGGCGGCAAGAATGCCTCACTGGGCGAAATGATCAGCCAGCTTTCCGGCACAGGCGTGCGCGTCCCCGGTGGCTTTGCCACCACGGCTCAGGCCTACCGCGACTTCCTGGCGCATGGCGGCCTGGCCGACCGGATCAACGCCGAACTGGACAAGCTCGATGTCGATGACGTCAATACCCTGGCTGCCACCGGCGCCAAGATCCGTCAGTGGATCATCGACACGCCGCTGCCCGATAACCTGCAAGCCGCGATCAAGCAGCATTACGAAGCGCTGATCGCCGATTCCACCCCCGATGCTTCCTTCGCCGTGCGCTCCTCCGCCACCGCCGAGGATCTGCCGGATGCCTCCTTCGCCGGCCAACAGGAAACCTTCCTCAACATCCACGGTTTCGAGAACATCCTGCATGCCATGAAGGAGGTCTTCGCCTCCCTCTACAACGACCGTGCCATCGCCTACCGCGTGCACAAGGGCTTTATCCACGCCGACGTGGCGCTTTCCGCCGGCGTACAGCGCATGGTGCGTTCCGACAAGGGCGCGGCCGGCGTCATGTTCACCCTCGACACCGAATCCGGCTTCCGCGACGCGGTCTTCGTCACCGCCAGCTACGGCCTGGGCGAGACGGTGGTGCAGGGCGCCGTCAATCCGGACGAGTTCTACGTGCACAAGCCCATGCTGGCCGCCGGCAAGAATGCCGTCGTGCGCCGCAACCTCGGCTCCAAGATGATCAAGATGATCTTCTCGCCCGAGAAGATCGCCGGCAAATCGACCATTACCGAGGATGTCGCCGAGACCGAACGCCACCGCTTCTCCATCAACGACGCGGAAGTGCTCGAACTGGCGCGCTACGCCATGATCATCGAGAAGCACTACCAGCGCCCGATGGACATCGAATGGGGCAAGGACGGCGTCGACGGCAAGCTCTACATCCTGCAGGCGCGGCCGGAAACGGTCATGTCGCAGGCCAGCGCCGGCCAGATCGAGAAATTCAAGCTGACGCAGTTCTCCAAGGTGCTGACTTCCGGCCGCGCCATCGGCCAAAAGATCGGCGTTGGCCCGGTTCGCGTGGTCAAGCATCCTTCCGAAATGGACAAGGTCAAGCCGGGCGACGTGCTCGTCGCCGACATGACTGATCCCAACTGGGAGCCTGTCATGAAGCGGGCTTCGGCCATCGTCACCAACCGTGGCGGCCGCACCTGCCACGCCGCCATCATCGCCCGCGAACTCGGTATTCCGGCCATCGTCGGCTGCGGCGACGCGACTGGCATGCTGACGGAAAACGAAATCGTCACCGTTTCCTGCGCCGAGGGCGACACCGGCCATGTCTATCGCGGCAAGCTCGATTACGAAGTCGTCCGCACCGATATTTCCGCCATGCCGTAAATTCCGGTCAAGATCATGATGAACGTCGGCTATCCCGAACTGGCCTTTGAATTCGCCCAGTTGCCCAATGCCGGCGTCGGTCTGGCGCGGGTGGAATTCATCATCAACAACGTCATCGGCATCCACCCCAAGGCCATCCTTGATTTCGACAAGCTGCCGGCCTCCAAGCGCGAGGAAGTGGCCCGTCGCGCCCGCGGCTATGCCAACCCGGTCGAATTCTTCGTCGAGAAGCTGGTTGAAGGTGTCTCCACCATCGCCGCCGCCTTCTGGCCGCGCCCGGTGATCGTCCGCCTCTCCGACTTCAAGTCGAACGAATATCGCAAACTCCTCGGCGGCGAACTCTACGAGCCGGAAGAGGAAAACCCGATGATCGGCTTCCGCGGCGCTTCGCGTTACATCTCGCCGAGCTTCAGCGACTGCTTCCAGCTCGAATGCCGCGCCATGAAGAAGGTGCGCGACGAGATGGGCCTGACCAACGTCGAACTGATGGTGCCTTTCGTCCGCACGGTGGAAGAGGGCGCCGGCGTCGTCGAACTGCTGGCCAAACATGGCCTGAAGCGCGGCGAGAATGGCCTCAAGCTGATCATGATGTGCGAGATTCCTTCCAACGCCCTGCTGGCCGACCAGTTCCTCGACCACTTCGACGGTTTCTCCATCGGCTCCAACGACCTGACCCAGCTTACCCTGGGCCTGGACCGCGATTCCGGTCTCATCGCCGAACTCTTCGACGAACGCGATCCGGCGGTGAAGATTCTGCTCGCCATGGCGATTTCGGCCTGCAACAAGCGCGGTAAATACATCGGGATTTGCGGGCAGGGGCCCTCGGATCACCCCGATCTGGCCGAGTGGCTGATGCAGCAAGGTATCGCCAGCATGTCGCTCAATCCGGATACGGTGGTCAACACCTGGCAGCGCCTTGCCGGCCGGAAAGCCTGATCGATCCTTCTTCAAAAAATGGCACGCCGCGGCGTGCCATTTTTATTGCCGCACAGACCTGAACGGGAAATGCCATGGAATCGCGAATCACCGATCTTGAAGTCAAGCTCAGCTTCAACGAGGACCTGCTGGAGGAGTTGAACCGCACGGTCTTTCAACAGCAACAACAGATCGACGCGCTGAAGAACGAATTGCGCGTCTTGCGGCAGCAGATGCAGACTTCTTTCCCCGCTGAACCGGGCAATCCGCGCGACGATATTCCGCCGCACTACTGAGGCAGAGCTCTCCCTCCCTTTCACACCCCTGCGGGTGGGCTGCGCGCAGGGGAGGGCTGGGGTGGGGATGGAGTGCGGAAAATGGCCGCTCACATAAAACCCCATCCCCTCCTAACCTCCCCCTGCGCGCAGCCCACCCGCAGGGGTGTGAAGGGGAGGAATAAAGAGTGTCCCTTGCTACTGAGGCGGATGGCGCAGCGCCTTGCAGGTCGGCGAGGCGTAATCCCGTCGGTAAAGCACCACCAGGATGCCGGCAGTGATGGCCATGAAGAACCACGGCTGGATCATCCAGGTGACCGTGGCGAGACCGAAGTAGTAAGCCCGGATGCCACGGTTGAAATCGTCGCCGCCGAAGGTGTTCACGGCGGCCAGGCGCCTGGCGAAATCCTCCTTTTCGGCTTCCGGCATGGTGTCGCCGGGCGAAGGCGCGGCGCCGACGAGGATGGTTTGCAGATTGAACTGGCGCAGCGACCAGGTGAATTTGAAATAGGCGAAGATGAAAATCGCCAGCAGCACTATCAGCTTCAGTTCCACCGCGTTGGGATTGACGTTGCGAGCGAAGGGCAGGTCAGCGGTGACGCTGATCACTTTGTCGAGGGTGCCGAGCAGGGCGAAGAGGCCGGCGATGATGTAGATGGTCGTGCTGGCGTAGAAGGAAACCGTCGACATCAGGTTGCCGATCAGTGCCGCATCGGCCACCCGCAGGTCGCGCTTCAACAGCGCCGAAGCCCAAAGTTGCCGGTAACGGGCGCCGATGCCGACTAGGCCCGTGCCCGCCGCGGCGGAATATTCCGAATACCAGCTATAGCCGCCCCAGCAGGCGATGAGCCAGGCCAGCGCGAGCCAGTCGATAAGCGGAATAGAGGAAAAAATGGTGAGCATGCGGGACGCCCTCGGTCAAAACCACGCTTCGCCGGGTGGCGAAGCGCATAAACCGCTTATTCCTCCATCGGTACGCAGGAACAGAAGAGGTTACGATCGCCGTAAACATCGTCGATGCGATTGACGCTCGGCCAGAATTTGTGATCGCGCACCCAGGGCAGCGGGAAGACGGCTTCCTCGCGGCTATAGGCATGCTTCCAGTCGGCGTCGGCGAGATCGTCGGTGGTGTGGGGGGCATGCTTGAGCGGGTTGTCGTCGGCCGGCCAGAGGCCCTGTTCGACCTTGGCGATTTCGGCCCGAATGGCGATCAGGGCGGCAATGAAGCGGTCGAGTTCGGCCTTGGGTTCCGATTCCGTCGGTTCGATCATGAGCGTGCCGGCCACCGGGAAACTGACGGTTGGCGCATGGAAGCCGTAATCCATCAGGCGCTTGGCGATGTCGGTCTCGGTGATTCCGGTCGCCGCCTTGAGCGGGCGGAGATCGAGAATGCATTCATGCGCGACCCGCCCGTTCTTGCCGAGATAGAGCAGCGGATAGTGGGGCTGGAGGCGGCTGGCGACATAGTTGGCGTTGAGGATGGCCACTTCCGTCGACTTGCGCAGGCCGGCGCCGCCCAGCATGGCGATGTACATCCACGAGATGGTCAGGATGGACGCGGAGCCGTAGGGTGCGGCTGAAACTGCGCCCTGGCCGGTGTGCGGCCCTTCGACCGGCTGCACCGCATGGTTCGCCATGAAGGGCGCCAGGTGCGCCTTGAGACCGATCGGTCCCATGCCAGGACCGCCGCCGCCATGCGGAATGGAGAAGGTCTTGTGCAGGTTCATGTGGCTGACATCGGCGCCGATGAAGGCGGGCGAGGTGAGTCCGACCTGGGCGTTGAGGTTGGCGCCGTCCATATAGACCTGGCCGCCATGGGCATGCACGACGGCGCAGATTTCGCGGATCTCCTCCTCGAAGACGCCATGCGTCGAGGGGTAGGTGATCATCAGGCAGGACAACTCGGCCGCATGTTCTTGGGCCTTGGCGGTCAGATCGGCGAGATCGACATTGCCGCTGTCGTCGCAGCCGACGACGACCACGCGCATACCGCACATCTGCGCCGTCGCCGGGTTGGTGCCATGCGCCGATTTCGGGATCAGGCAGACATTACGTTGAATCTGGCCCTGGCTGGCGTGATAGCGCTGGATGGCGACCAGGCCCGCGTATTCGCCTTGCGCGCCGGAGTTGGGCTGGATACAGATGGCGTCGAAACCGGTGATGACTTTGAGCCAGTTTTCCAGTTCGTGAATCATTTCGAGATAGCCCTTGGCCTGATCGAGCGGCGCGAAGGGGTGCAGGGCGCCGAATTCCGGCCAGGTGACGGGAATCATGGCGCTCGTGGCATTGAGCTTCATGGTGCAGGAGCCGAGCGGAATCATTGAATGATCGAGCGCAAGGTCGCGGCCTTGCAGCTTGCGCAGGTAGCGCAGCATCTCGTGTTCGGTGTGGTGGGTGTTGAACACCGGGTGCCGGAGGATTTCGTCCTGGCGATAGAGCACTTGCGGCAAGGCCGGGTCGGCGACGGCCAGCCGGGCGTCCAGCGCTTCGAGGTCGAGGGTGACGCCGGTGAGGATTTTGAACAGCGCGCAGACATCGCGGCGTGTAGTAGTTTCGTCAAAGGCGATCCCCAGCACGCCGGCGGAGACGCGACGCAGGTTGTAGCCTGCCGCCTGCGCGTTGCGGAAGACAGTTTCGGCACGCACCCCGAGGTCGAAACGGATGGTGTCGAAGCATTGCTGCGTCAGGACATTGACCCCGGCCCGCTTCAAACTCTGCATCAGCAGGGCCGCCATGCGATGGATGCGCCAGGCGATGGTGCGCAGGCCCTCCGGGCCGTGATAGACCGCATACATGCCGGCCATGTTGGCGAGCAGGACTTGCGAGGTGCAGATCTTGGAGTTCGCCTTGTCGCGGCGGATATGCTGCTCCCGGGTTTGCAAGGCCATGCGCAGGGCCGGCTTGCCGCGAACATCCTTGGAGACGCCGATGACGCGACCGGCCATGGCGCGGACATGCGCTTCGCGGCAAGCGAAAAAGGCCGCATGCGGGCCGCCGAAACCCATGGGAATGCCAAAACGCTGGCTGGAACCGAAGGCGATATCCGCGCCCATCGCCGCCGGCGATTTGAGCAACACCAAAGCCATCAGGTCGGTGGCTACGCCGACGACCTCGCCCTGGGCTTTGACCGCGTCAATCAGCGAGGAGAGGTCCCGCACCTCGCCGCGATCGTTCGGATACTGGAAGATGGCGCCAAAGCAGGCTTCGCCGGTCGCCGCCTCGGCCGGCTTGATCACTAGTTCGAAACCGAAATAGGCGGCGCGCGTTTTGATGACGTCGATGGTCTGCGGAAAGCAGTCGGCATCGACGAAAAAGCGATTGGACGCCGATTTGCTGACCCGCCGCGCCATGGTCATCGCTTCGGCGGCGGCCGTCGCTTCGTCGAGCAACGAGGCGTTGGCGATTTCCAGGCCGGTGAGGTCGCTCACCATCTGCTGGAAGTTGAGCAGGGCTTCCAACCGGCCTTGAGCGATTTCCGCCTGGTAAGGCGTGTAGGCGGTATACCAGCCCGGGTTTTCGAGCACGTTGCGCAGGATGACGGTGGGCGTCAGCGTGTTGTAGTAGCCCATGCCGATGCATGACCGATTGACGATGTTCTTGCTGGCCAGGGCCTTCAACGCGTGCAGCGCCTCGTGCTCGCGGCGCGCCGCCGGCAGGCGCAGAGCTTCCTGCAGGCGAATTGCGGCCGGCACTGTTTGCCCGATCAAGTCCTCAAGGCTGTCGGCGTCGATGGCGGCGAGCATTTCGGGGATTTCGTCATCCGATGGTCCGATATGACGGGCAACGAATTCGTCTTGTTGCTCCAGGGCGGAAAGCGGAAAGCGGTTGGGCATGGCGTCGGATGATGCTTTAAAGGGTTCGGGTACGGCTGAAACAACGGAGTGCCGGGCGAACCCGGCCGCAGTGGATTATTCCTCGCTGGCCTTGGCGTAGCCGGCGGCGTCGAGCAAGGCGTCGAAATCGGCGGCGTTCTCCGGCTTCATGCGGAAAAGCCAGTTGGCGTAGGCGTCGCGATTGACGCTCTCGGGGGCGTCGGCCACACTGTCATTGATTTCCGTGACACTACCGGCGAGCGGGGCATAAACGTCCGAAGCGGCCTTGACCGATTCCACCACGGCCAACTCCTTGCCGGCCGGGAAGAAGGTGCCGACTGCGGGCAACTCGATGAAAACGAGATCGCCGAGCGCTTCCTGCGCATGATCGGTGATGCCGACGGTGACGGTGCCATCCGCCTCGCGGCGCAGCCACTCATGCGTCGGGGTGTATTTCAGGTCGGCGGGGATATTGGACATGAGGGAAGTCTCCTGATAAGGATTAAAGAGCCACCTTGCCGTTGCGGGCAAAGGGCGGTTTGACCACTTTCGCCGGCAGGCGCTTGTCACGGATTTCGACCTCGACAATGGTGCCGACGTGCACCCCGAGCGGCAGGCGCGCCAGGGCGATGGATTGTTGCAGTGTGGGCGAGAAGCTGCCGCTGGTGATCTCGCCCTCGCCATTCAGGCAGAAGACCTTCTGGTGGCTGCGCAGCACGCCGCGGTCTTGCAATACCAGGCCGAGGAATTGCGCTTTCTGCCCATGAGCGAGGAGGTTCGCCTTACCGACGAAATCGCGGTCGCCACCCAGCGCCACGGTCCAGGCCAGGCCGGCATCGAGCGGGGAAACCGTCTCGTCCATGTCCTGCCCATAGAGATTCATGCCGGCTTCGAGGCGCAGCGTGTCGCGCGCGCCCAGGCCGCAGGGGGCGACGCCGACGCCATGCAGCAGGTTCCAGACGCCCTCGGCGGCGGCGCAAGGAAGCATGATTTCAAAACCATCCTCGCCGGTGTAACCGGTGCGCCCAATGAAGAAATCTCCGCACTCGGCGCCTGAAAACACGGGCAACGCCTCGGTGGCGGCGCGAACTTGCGGCAGCGCCTCCCAGACCATGGCCCGGGCGTTCGGGCCCTGCACGGCGATGATCGCCAGATCGCGGCGCGGTGTCAGTTCGACGGCTAGTCGCCATTCGGCCAGACGGGCCTGCATCCAGGCGATATCCTTCTCGGCGGTGCCGGCATTGACGACAATGCGGAAAAAGCGCTCGTCGATGAAATAAATGATCAAGTCATCGACGACGCCGCCGGTGGCGTTCAGCATGCAGGAATAGAGGGCCTTGCCCGGTACCTGCAACTTGGCGACATCGTTGGCGACGAGGCGGGAGAGGAAGGCCCGTGCATCGTTGCCGCGGACGTCGACCGGACACATGTGCGAAACGTCGAACATGCCGCAATCCTGTCGCACCGCGTGGTGTTCCTCGATCTGCGAACCGTAATTGACGGGCATATCCCAGCCGCCGAAATCGACCATGCGGGCACCCATGGCACGATGGGCGGCGTTGAGAACAGTGGTTTTCAGCATCTTGTTTTCCGTTATGGGTAATGCGGGGAACGCCGGACATCTTTCTTCAGCATGCCGGCACTATAGTTGCCGACGTCCGGACTGACAACCGGTGGCGTCGGCATGTGCTTTGCGGGGCCCGTCCGGCCTGTATGCATGAGCGTTCGTGATACCATCCACAACTTTTCCGGCGTCCCATGAACCCCGCAAATTTTGATTTTCAATGCCATTCTTCCGTTTAAGACGGCTTGTTGACTCCTTCGGAAGT
>JAPUEC010000092.1 GCA_027492775.1 Rhodocyclaceae bacterium | reverse complement strand
GAACCCCGCGTTTTGCGTTTACAGCTCGCGCAACTGCGACCGGTAACGGGCGGCGTTCTCGATGTAGTGCTCGGCGGGATAAGCGAGATAAGCCAATTCCTTCTCGGTCAGGTCGCGGACGACTTTGCCCGGTGAGCCCATGATCATGACGCCATCGGGGAATTGCTTGCCTTCGGGAATCAAGGTATTCGCCCCGACAATGCAGTTCTTGCCGATGACCGCATGGTTGAGGACGATGGAGCCGATGGCGATCAGGCTGTTGTCGCCGATGGTGCAGCCGTGCACCATGACCATGTGGCCGACGGTGACGCCTTGACCGATGATGAGCGGAACCTTGTCGTCAACATGAAGCACGCTGCCGTCCTGAATGTTGGAATTGGCGCCGACGTGGATGGGCGCCGTGTCGCCGCGTAGCACGGCGTTCCACCAGACCGAGACGTTGTCGTCGAGCTGGATGTCGCCGACGACGGTGGCGTTGGGGGCGATCCAGACATTGGCGCCGAGGCGCGGGCAAAGCTCTCCAAGAGCGAAAACAGGCATGGCATCATTCCGAAAGTTTCAAACAGGGAGATTGTAATTGAGCGAGCTCGAAACTCTGACCAAGGCGTTGCTGGCGTTTCGCGACGCCCGCGACTGGAAGCAATTCCACTCACTGCGCAATCTCATCGTGTCGCTCAATCTCGAAGCCTCCGAACTGCTTGAATTGACGCAGTGGAAGGGCGACGGAGAAGTCGAGGCGATGATCGCGGAGCCGGCTGCATTTTCCGCCCTGCGCGATGAATGCGCGGACGTTCTGCTCTATCTGCTCCTGGTCGCCGATGCGGCGGGCGTCGATCTGATCGCGGCCGCGACCGAGAAGCTGAAGAAAAACGCCGAGAAATATCCGGTCGAAAAAAGCTTTGGGTCGAGCGCCAAATACACCGCGTTGTGACCGGTGTGTTTCCTGCGCATGCTACTTCGACGGCGCTTTGGCCGGCGATTGTTCGAGCGTGAAACCGGCACCCTCGCCTTGAGCGAGCACATCGCTGAGCCAGGGCAGGGTCTTGCTTAGTGCCTCGGCCAAGGTCCACGGCGGATTGAGGATGAACATGCCGCTTCCATGCATGCCGAAGCCGCGGGTTGTCGGCTTGCTGACGGAAAGCGTGGCATGCAGCCAGCTCTGCGCCGGCAGCTTGGCCAGCTTTTCCGGCAAGCGCCGTGATTCGACCTTGGCAAGGCGGGGATACCAGATGGCGTAGGTTCCGGTGGCGAAGCGCTTCAGCGCCTCCTCCAACGCCTTGGTGACGTTGAAGTAGTCGCCCTTGGTTTCGTACGAGGGGTCGATCAACACCAGTGCACGGCGGGAAGGCGGCGGGAGAAGTGCCTTGAGGCCGGCGAAGCCGTCGCCGGCGGTGATGGCGAGGCGGCGGCCCCCATTCTTGAAGTTGCCGGCAAGCAGTTTGACTTCATTCGGGTGCATCTCGAAGAGACGCAAACGGTCGCTTTCGCGCAGCGTCTCCGCCGCCAGCCAGGGCGAGCCAGGGTAACGTTGCAGGGTGCCGCGCGGATTGAGCTTCTTCACCAGTTCCAGGTATTCGGCCAGAGGTGGCGGCAAATTCTGGCGTTGCCAAAGGCGGCCGATGCCTTCCCGGAACTCGCCCAGCTTTTGCGCCTGTTCGCTCTCGAGGTTGTAGCAGCCGGCACCGGCGTGGGTGTCGATGTACCAGATCGGCGCTTCCTTTTGTTTCAGGTGGTCGACGATCTGGAGAAGAACGAAGTGTTTGAGCACATCGGCATGGTTGCCGGCGTGGAAAGCGTGGCGGTAGCTGAGCATGGGGCGCTACTCTACAGGTTCCAGTACATGGAATTCAATCTGGCCGTTGCTTTCCGCCTGCCCACTGAGCCGCCAGCGGGTAATGCCATTGCCGCGATCGATGGGGATTTCGGTGTTTTCCGCGAGGCTGCCAGGGCGGACGAGAAGTCCGGCATTGCCGCCGAAGGCCGGCAGGCGCGGCATGAGCAATGCGGGTTGCGCCGGATCCGCGGCTGCTGCGGCGAGCTTGATTACTTCGGCGCCGGGCGAGAGTTCTTGCAGGCCAAGTTCCAGCTTCTTGTGGTCGAGATTGGCGATGCGCCGAACGAGGCAAATATGGATGCGGCTGTCTTCCCGTGTGCGGAGCACCACCAGGTCGCCCGCCTGGATATTCCATTTCTCGCCTTTAAGATAGCGGATGCCAAAGCCGTCGGGGCTTTCATTGATCAGGGCCCACTCGCTGTAGGGCGGGCGTTCGGCGGGAGACAGCAGTCCCTGATCGTGATGCCGGCGCGACAGGGCGCCGCTGGCGATGAACTTGACGACGTTGTCGAAACCGGCAACGAGATCGGTTTTCGGCTTGAAGCGGACGCGCGAGAAACGCCGGGAAACCTGGCCGCCAAAAGCGGTGCGCAAGTTCATCAGCAGCTTCGAAGAAGCGTCGATCTCACCATCTTCGGCCTCGTTTTCCGCCGCCGCCAGTTTGCGATCGATGGCGCTGACGATGGCCCGACATTCGATGATGAAATTGCCGGAGGTGGGAACATCCTCAGCCGTGCGGGCCAAGGGGCGCCCCGGGTGGCCCTCGTTGGTCACGACCAGGAAGCGGGCGGCGAGCGATTCACTGTCGCGGCTGAAAGGCGTGGCATCGACGATTCCGGCGAGCGGAACCAGCTTCTCAACCGTTTTCTTGATGTTGTCGAGCTCGGAGCGCGGCGATCCGTAAGGGTCGGCATAGGCGAGGAGCAGGGCGCAGAGATAGACACGCTCGATACTATGATCGCCACCGCTGCTCGCCAAGCCGCGACTGCGGGCGGCGCGATGGAGGTCGTGCATGTACTGCCAGGACGATGCGGAAGGCGTGGCATAGGCGCGATACGCCAGGAGCTGTCGGCGCAGCAGGAGTTGCATGACGCGTTTGCCTGCTTGCTGCATGAGATGCGCCAGCACGTTGTCCTGGCTTTGGGCCGAGATTCCGGAAACGATGCCGGCGTAGGCATAAGCCAGGTTCTTGAGGAAGTTGTCCGCGGCAAGCGCGGCGGTGCCGGCGTCTGCGGGCAGCGGGAGCACCGCCTCGCTCACCATTTTCTCCAACTCCGGCAAACAGCGTTCGGTCTCGGCGCGGGCGTTTTCCAGCAGCTTGAAACGCATGTGCAGGTTGCGTTGGGCGGTGGCTGCGGGGATGTATTGCGTCAGGAGCGTTTGAATGGCTTCCTGGGGCGGCTGCTTTCCCAGTTTTTCCAGCAAGTCTTGCAGCAGCCTGGATTCCGCGTGGCTATCCCCCGAACGGCCGAAGCCCAATAGTTCGCGCAATTTCTGCACCGAAGCTTCCATGTCATTCTCGGGGTTAATATGCCAAGATTATCGGCCAATCGACCTCGAATGGGTATAACCGCCGGTCGGGGCGGAAGGGCCGGTGGGACGGATGATGGCTGTGCATTTATACTTCTGGCCATGCCCGTTTTTGAAATCCTTGGTTTTTCGCTCGTCGCGCTCGCGGTCTGGCTTTGGCTGGACAGCGTGAGAGCGCGTGAAATTGCCGTCGAAGCGGCAGCCGCCGCATGCCGGCAGGACGCCCTGCAATTACTCGACGAGACGGTTGCAATACGCGCGCTGCGGCTGACGCGCGATAGCGAAGGCCGGCTGAGGCTGCTCAGGGAATATGGATTCGAGTTCAGCGAAACCGGCGATAACCGGCGCTCCGGGCACTTGACCCTGATCGGATATGAACTTGAAATGCTGCACCTGCGTCCACGGCTCTACGTCGTGGAAGCGCCGGATATTGACCGCGACTGAAGCGGATCGCGACTCAGGCGGCCAATGGCGGCAGGCGCGGACGCCTGCCGCAAGGCGATCAAATGACCGGGCGGCTCAGGAAGCGCGCCAGATCGAGACTGCCGTTATTGCCAACGGACGGCTGCATGGCCTCGAAGCGCGTCTTGCGCTCGGCAGGGGGGAATGCGTAACCGGCCAGGGTGTTGATGATGGGGATCAGATGACTCATTTTTTAACTCCTTTGCATTTAAATCGCTCGCTTATCGGAACAACATCGCGATCGATGGCTCTACTGTAGGAGTCATGTTGCGTCGCAACAAACGAATTGTTTTTAGCGTATGATTTAGAAAAACTAATCTATATGGTCTATCGTCTTCCACCTTTTCCCTCGCTTCGTGCTTTCGAGGCCGCGGCGCGCCACCTGAGCTTCAAGGGCGCGGCGGACGAATTGCACGTGACTCCGGGCGCCGTCAGCCAGCAAATCAAGGGGCTGGAAGACTATCTCGGCAAGCCGTTGTTTGAGCGCCTGACGCGGACGGTGCGTCTGACTCAGGAAGGCGAGGCGATGTTGCCGAAGCTGCGGGAAGGGTTCCAATGTCTCGCGGCGGCAGTGGAGGCGACGCGGGCGCGTGAAGAGGAACCGGTTCTCGTCGTCAATGCGCCGCCGTCTTTCGCATTGCGCTGGCTGATGCCGCGTCTGGCGCGATTTACCGAGGCCCACCCGGATATTTCCTTGCGCATGTCAAGCAGCATGCAGAACATCGATTCGCCGGATATCGCGATCTCAAGCGTCGTCGATCCCCGCGCCGACGTCAGCGAAGTCAATATCCGCTACGGCAACGGCGCCTATCCGGGACATCAGGTGCACCAGATTTTCGCCCCGGTGCTGGTAGCAGCTTGCAGCCCAAGCCTGCTTACCGGAGAACACCCGCTTCGTACCCCGGACGATCTGCGCTGGCATGTGCTGATTCACGACGATACGGTTCCCGAACATCGCGAACGCCGCACTTGGGCCGATTGGATCAGGATGGCCGGCATCGAGGGCATCGATGCGCAAAAGGGCCCGCATTTCGGAAACCATCTGGCGCTGGAGGCGGCGGTCGATGGCCTCGGGGTGATGTTGGTGTTGAAACCGCTCATTGCCGAGGCGGTGGCAAGAGGTCAGTTGGTCATTCCCTTCGATATCACCGTGGCTTCGCAAAACGCCTACTATCTGGTCCTGCCGGAAGCGATCGCCGAACGTCCCGCCGTGGCGGCATTTACTTCGTGGTTACTGGGCGAGGCTGCGGGAGAGCGCTAGTCGGAATCTTTCGTCCCGACCTCGGGACGATGGGCCTTCAATTGGCCGACCACGTGCATTTCACAGCGCCCGCAATCGAAGCGCAGGGCGAGTTTGTCGTTGCCGCGCAGCAATATCATCGGGTCCGCGCGAAGCCCCTTGACCTCTTTGGGACAGAGATTGAAGCTGTAACGCAGGCAATGCTTGGTCAACATGAGAGAAACGTCGGCTTTCTCTTCGTTGCATTCGAATGCGGGCGCCATTTTGACGACGCCATGGCGGGCGTAGAACCGCTGCGCTTTCTTGTTGAATACATTGTCGAGAGCGCCTAGCGTCGTCATCGGGAATGGCGCGGGAGGATCGACCGGCACTTTCCTGAGTGGGCGCTGATACGCCGCGCGCCGCGTCGTTTCAAGCATGGCCACGGCTTGCCGGCGCAGGTTGTTCAATTGGGATACCGGGATAAACCAGGGCTGCGATAGATTCAAGGCAATGGATTGCGCCTGAAATATGGTTTCACCGAGCTTGCCAAAGCTTTCCCGCGTGACCGCTTCGGCTTTCGACGGATCCTTGGCAGCCTGCTTGAGACCGGTCAGTTGGGCCGTGGCACTGTTGCCGTCTTCATCGCGCAGAGTGAGCGAAAAGCCATCGGCAGTTTCATCGAGCGAAATGTCCGCGTTAATGCGCCGTTCGGAGGACTTGCGGGCGAGCTGCTTGTCGAATGCCTGGTCGTGATTGCGCTGGAGGAGCGTGCCGACAACAAGCCCGGCGGGATTTTCGGCCGGAAACAGGCGATGACCTTCGGCGCGATTGATGCGCATGCCATGTAGTTCCCCCGCGGCATCGAAATAGCTGAGCCCATCGCCGTTGTGAATGGTTTCTCCTGAGTCGATTTCAAAATGATCGTGGCCGAGACGGGTCACGCGGCCGAGCACCTCGCCGGCGAATTTAGGCGTCCTGAATTCGGCGATATCCCGATGGCGGCCACGCAGGAAGTAATCGGTGCTTCCTCGATTGAACGTTTTTGCCGGCGTCGGTTCGAACAAAAAAATACAGCGTCCTGAGGAAGCTCGGCGGTATTCGGGCGCTTCTTCGAGGAAGTGGTCGAGCAATCTCCGGTAATGGGCGGTGACGTTCTTGACGTAGGCCAGATCTTTGAGCCGACCTTCGATTTTGAATGCGCTGATGCCGGCATCGGCAAGCGCGCGCAGGTTGGCGCTTTGATTGTTGTCCTTGAGCGAGAGCAGGTGTTGGTTGCTGACGATTGTGTGCCCGTTTTCGTCTTCCAAAGAGTAGGGCAAACGGCACATCTGCGCGCATTCACCGCGATTGGCGCTGCGCCCGGTGAGCGCATGGCTGATGGCGCACCGCCCGCTGAAGCTGACGCAAAGCGCGCCATGAACAAAGAATTCGAGCCGCGCCGTAGTTTGGGCCGCAATATTGCGAATGGTTTCGAGCGGGAGTTCGCGCGCCAGCACGATCTGGGAAAATCCGACTTGTTCGAGGAAGCGGACTTTCTCGGGGGTGCGATTGTCGGTTTGGGTGCTGGCATGCAGCGATATTGAAGGTAGATCAATTTCCAGCAGCCCCATATCCTGTACGATCAGGGCGTCGACTCCAGCTTCGAAGGCTTGCCAGGCCAGTTGCCGCGCAGATTCGAGTTCGTCGTCGCGAAGGATGGTATTGAGCGTCATCAGCACCCGCGCCGAATAGCGATGTGCATAGGCCGCCAGTTTTTCGATATCGGCGATCGGGTTGCCGGCCGCGGAGCGTGCGCCGAAAGCTGGGCCGCCGATATAGACTGCGTCGGCGCCATGGTTGATCGCCTCGATGCCGAATTCGAGGTTGCGAGCGGGAGAAACCAGTTCGAGAGAGCGGCGGGGCATGAAGGACGCTGCGGTGAGAGTGGCCCAAGGATAACGCTGCCGCGGCAAAGGACCAAGATGGGTGGCCGAGGTACAATCGTTGCCAAACCCAGGTCAACAGCGACAGCAAAACAGATTTTCTTTTTTTATTTTGAAGGAGTTAACAATGAACGCTTTGGCAAATCTTGCGGGGAAGAAGGGGCTGATTATCGGCATGGCCAACAAGGACAGCATCGCGTACGGTTGCGCGCGCCAATGCAAGGCGGCCGGCGCCACGATCGCGGCGACCTATCTGAACGCCAAGGCCGAGCAATACGTGCGTCCGCTTGCCGAGGAAGTTGGCGCCGAGATTTTCATGCCCTGCGACATCCTGGCGCCGGGGCAGCTTGAAGCCGTCTTCGAGGCGGTGGAAAAGCAGTGGGGAAAGCTGGATTTTCTGATTCACTCCATCGCCTTCTCGCCGCTCAAGGACCTACATGGCCGTGTTGTTGATTGTTCGCTCGAAGGCTTCCAGCAGGCGATGGATGTTTCCTGCCATTCCTTTATTCGCATGGCGCGGTTGGCCGAACCGCTGATGAAGGATGGCGGTTGCCTGATCAACATGAGCTACCACGGTGCCGAGAAGGTCATCCCGAACTACAACATGATGGGTCCGGTCAAGGCGGCGCTGGAATGCGCAACGCGCTACGTGGCGATGGAACTGGCCGAAAAGCGCATCCGCGCCATCGTGGTTTCGCCGGGGCCGCTGCGTACCCGTGCCGCCAGCGGCATCAAGGACTTCAACGAACTCGTCGATCTGGCGGCCAAAAAAGTACCGCACTATGAAGAGCTCAACATCGACGATGTGGGCGCGGTGACGGCTTTCCTGGTCAGCGATGCGGCACGTTCGCTGAATGCGTATACCTATTACGTCGATCACGGCCTGAGCCAGATTGGTATTTGACGCCGAGCGCCGGCCGCGCCCCTTGGCACGGCCGGTTTGTCGATATTTTTCTGGAGTAGGCGCATGAATCAACAAACTAGGGACTGGACCGATCAAATCGGTAAAACCATCGACCAGCTTCGCATCGGCGATAGCGCGGCCTTCGGCAAAACCCTGACCGAAGCGGACGTTTATCAATTTGCCGGCATTCTCGGGAATTTCAACCCGCTTTACGTCAATATCGAGTTCGCGGCAAAAACCGAACTCAAAAAGCGTGTCGTGCCGACGATGCTGGTGGCGGGCCTGGTTTCCAAGATACTGGGTACGCAGTTGCCAGGCAACGGCACCGTGCACGTTTCGCAGGACATGGAATTTCTCAAGCCCGTCTTCATTGGCGACACGGTCGAAGCAAAAGTCGTGGTCATCAATATCGATGGCAAGCGTTGCCGTGTGACTTTCGACGTCACCTGTATCAATCAAGACAACGAAGTGGTGGCAAGGGGCGAAACGGTCGTCATGCCGCCCTGCTTTGCGGCAGGCTGCTGTGGGAGGGAATCATGAAGGCACGCATCGGCAAGACCGTCGAAGAACTTAATGTCGGCGACAAGGCTTATTTCGCCAAGACGTTGACCGGGTCGGACATGATGCTTTTTTCGGGCATCACCGGCGATCAAAATCAGTTACCGGTCAACGAGGAATTCGCCAAGCGGACGCCGTACGGGCAGCGCATCGCCCACGGCATGCTGACGGCCGGCTTCATTTCCACCATTCTCGGCATGAAGCTTCCGGGCTTCGGAACGTCGATCCACAAGATGAGCGTGCGTTTCACCGCGCCTGTCTTCCTGGGTGACACGATCGAGATTTGCGTCGAATTGACCGAGATCGATCGCGCCGCGAACCGCGCCGGATTCAAGGCGCTGGTGATCAATCAGCACGGAAAAACGGTGCTGGAAGGCTCGGGAGTGGTCAGCCCCCCGGTCGTCCTGGACCGGGAATGACGGGGAAACAGCATGGCATTTCAGAATATTCTCGGAAAGAGCATTGACGAACTCACCGTTGGTGAGTGCGCCTATTTCGCCAAAACCATTTCGGAAACGGACGTTTATCAGTTCGCTTCGGTGACCTGCGATTTCAATCCCGCGCATGTCAACGAGGCTTATGCCGGCGAAACCTTCTTCAAGCAACGGATCGCGCACGGCATGTTGACGGTCAGCCTGGTCTCCAACGTCCTGGGTACGCAATTGCCCGGGCCCGGGACCATCTTCGTTTCGGAGTCGGTGCAATTCCTGGCGCCGGTGTATATCCAGGACACCATCGAAGTCGTTGTCGAGGTGGTCGAACTGGACAAGGAAAAGAACCGGATGAAGTTCAAGGCCTGGGGCATGAACCAGAAGGACGTCAAGGTACTGGTGGCGGAAGGTGTCGTCATGCCGCCAAAGAAGAAAAAGGCGTAATTTGGCATAATGCCGGCTTTCCCCTTGCGGAAGGTCGGCATGATTCTGGTTACCGGTGGCGCCGGGTTCATCGGCGCCAACTTCATCCTCGACTGGCTGGCGGCTTTGGATGAGCCGGTGGTCAATCTCGACAAGCTGACCTATGCCGGCAATCTCGAGAGTCTTGGGACCATCGAAGGCGATGCGCGCTACCATTTTGCCAAGGGCGACATCGGCGATTTCGCGTTTGTCGCCGGGCTGCTCAACCGATTTCAGCCCCGCGCGATCATCAATTTTGCCGCTGAATCCCACGTGGACCGTTCGATCCATGGACCTGGCGATTTTATTCAAACCAATATTGTCGGGACTTTTCAGCTTCTGGAAGCGGCGCGCGCTTATTGGGGTCAGTTGGACGATCCGGCCAAGCAGGCTTTCCGCTTTCTCCATGTCTCGACCGACGAAGTCTACGGTTCGCTCGCGCCCAAAGAGGCACCTTTTGCCGAAAACCACCGTTACGAGCCGAATAGTCCCTATTCCGCCTCCAAGGCTTCTTCCGATCATTTGGTACGGGCTTATCACCAGACCTATGGGCTGCCCGTACTGACCACCAACTGCTCGAATAACTACGGACCCTTCCAGTTTCCAGAAAAACTCATTCCTCTGATGATTCAGAACGCTTTGGCGCAAAAGCCGCTGCCCATCTATGGCGACGGCTTGCAAGTGCGCGATTGGCTCTACGTCGGCGACCATTGCAGCGCCATCCGAAAGGTACTGGCGGAGGGGAAGGTCGGAGAGACTTACAACATTGGCGGTTGGAACGAGAAGCCCAATCTGGAAGTCGTGCGGACGCTCTGCGCCATCCTGGACCGCTTGCAGCCGCGTGCAGACGGCGCGTCCTATGAGGAACTGATCGCTTACGTCAAGGACCGCCCGGGGCATGATCGCCGCTACGCCATCGATGCCGGCAAGATAGCCGCGGAACTTGGCTGGAAGCCGGCCGAAACGTTCGAAACCGGTATCGAGAAGACGGTGCGTTGGTATCTCGACAATCCCAATTGGGTCACCAACGTCACCAGTGGGGCCTATCGCCAGTGGCTCGACCGCAACTATTCCGCCCGATGACGCCAAGTATTCTCCTTACCGGCAAGGACGGCCAGGTAGGCTTCGAGCTCCAGCGCGCTTTGGCGCCGCTGGGTGAGGTCATCGCCGTCGATCGCGCTGAGTGCGATCTCGCGGACGCGGCCGCCATCCGGGATCTCATGCGGCGTGTGCGCCCGCAGATCGTTGTCAACCCTGCGGCTTATACGGCGGTGGATAAGGCTGAAAGCGAGCGTGATGTCGCGATGGCGATCAACGCCGCGGCTCCTGGCGTGCTCGGTGAAGAGGCTGCGCGGATCGGGGCGTGGGTGGTGCATTACTCGACCGACTATGTTTTCGACGGCGCCCAATCCGAGCCTTACCGCGAGACCGATACGCCCAACCCCCTGAACGTTTATGGCGCCAGCAAGCTCGCCGGGGAACACGCGCTCGAGGCAAGCGGCGCACGTTACATCATTCTGCGCACGAGTTGGGTCGTCGGGGCAAATGGGAGCAACTTCGTCAAAACCATCCTGCGTCTGGCGGCCGAGTGCGAATCGCTGAGCGTGGTCGATGACCAGTTTGGCGCGCCGACATCTGCCGCCTTGCTGGCGGACGTGACCGCCCAATTGATCGGGCGCGCCGGGCGCGAAGGCGTCGATGACTTCCCCTTCGGCCTCTATCATCTCACCGCAAGCGGCGAAACAACCTGGCATGACTACGCTTGTCACGTCGTCAATTCCGCCCGCCGGGCGGGGCGTCCGCTCAAGCTTCAAACCAGCGATATCCGCGCCGTGTCGACCGGCGAATATTCGCTGCCGGCGGCCCGCCCGGCGAACTCGCGGCTCTCCACTGAAAAATTCCGCGAGGCGTTCGACTTGCATCTTCCCGACTGGCGTTCGGGCCTCGATCACATCCTCATGCAGATCCTCTGACCCATGAATTCGCGCAAAGGCATCATCCTCGCGGGCGGGGCGGGCACCCGTCTCCATCCCGCCACGCTGTCTGTTTCCAAACAGCTGCTGCCGATCTACGACAAGCCGATGATCTATTACCCGTTGGCGACGCTGATGTTGGCCGGGACGCGCGACATTCTGGTCATTTCCACGCCTCAGGATACGCCGCGCTTCCAGCAGCTCCTTGGCGATGGCACCCAATGGGGTATGAATTTTTCGTATGTGGTGCAGCCCTCGCCGGACGGCTTGGCGCAGGCGTTTGTCCTCGGCGCGGATTTCATTGGGCGTTCGTCATCGGCATTGGTGTTGGGCGACAACATTTTTTACGGTCACGATCTGGTGCAGCGGCTGCATGCCGCGAATAGCAGAGAGGAGGGTGCTACCGTGTTCGCCTATGCGGTGAACGACCCGGAGCGCTACGGCGTCGTCGAGTTCGACGCCAACAGAAAAGCGGTTTCGATCGAGGAAAAACCCGATCGCCCCAAATCTCGCTATGCGGTTACCGGGCTCTACTTCTACGATTCGCAGGTGGTCGACATTGCGCGCGAAATCAAGCCTTCGGCCCGCGGCGAACTGGAAATCACCGACGTCAATCGCATCTATCTCGAACAGCAGCAACTCGATGTCGAAATCATGGGCCGCGGGTATGCCTGGCTGGATACCGGAACCCATGATTCCCTGCTGGATGCCAGCCAGTTCATTGCAACCCTGGAGCGTCGGCAAGGCCTCAAGGTGGCTTGTCCCGAAGAAATCGCCTGGCGGCAGGGCTGGATCGACGCCGCGGAATTGGAGCGTTTGGCACAACCGCTCGCCAAGAACGACTACGGTCAATATCTGCTGCGTATCCTCACGGAAGTCGCTTTCTAATGAAAGCAACCCCATTGTCAATTCCCGATGTGTTGCTGCTGGAGCCAAAGGTATTCGGCGACGCGCGCGGTTTTTTTTACGAAAGCTTTAATCTCGCAAGCTTCGAAGCGGCGACCGGCTTGTGCTGCAATTTCGTTCAAGACAATCATTCCATGTCCGCCAAGGGGGTATTGCGCGGCTTGCACTATCAGTTGCCGCCCCACGCCCAGGGTAAGCTGGTGCGCGTGGTCCGGGGCGAAGTGTTCGACGTGGCAGTGGACATTCGCCCCGGTTCGCCAACGCTGGGACGCTGGGTCGGGGCACATCTTTCCGCGGATAACAAGCGGCAACTGTGGATACCGGCCGGTTTCGCCCACGGTTTCCTGGTGCTTTCCGAAGAGGCGGAGTTTCTCTACAAGACCACCGCCTACTATTCACCCGCTCACGAGCGATGCATCGCTTGGAACGACCCGCAAATAGGCGTCGATTGGCCAATCGAAGAAGCACCCATCCTCTCGGCCAAAGACCTGGCCGGTAGCCCTTTGGCATCCGCTCAGCTTGCCTGAGCATGTGCGCGAGGCTCGGATGTTTAGGCGGTGCCCCAAGGCGATGAATCGCCGCTTCGAGAACGCCCGGGGTTTCGTGGATCTCCCTCCGCTGCTATAATCCTGCGGCTTTTGCCGGTCTCGGCGAAGAAACGCCGGCGTGACGTTATCGCGCCTTAATCCACACACCTGCCGAAAAAAGGGTGTTCGCCAAAAATGGCGGACGTTAACGGCGGGTGGCGGTACAACCCTTATAGGAGTTTCACCATGTCTGTAACCATGCGTCAAATGCTGGAAGCCGGTGTCCATTTCGGCCACCAGACCCGCTTCTGGAGCCCGAAGATGGCTCCTTACATCTTCGGTGCGCGCAACAAGATTCACATCGTCAATCTCGAGCAGACCCTCGCCAAGTACAACGAGGCGATGAACTTCGTCAAGAAGCTTTCCGCCAAGAAGGGCAACATCCTCTTCGTTGGCACCAAGCGCCAGGCCCGCGAGATCATCGCCGAGGAAGCGCAGCGCGCCGGTGCCCCCTACGTCGACCAGCGCTGGCTGGGCGGCATGCTGACCAACTTCAAGACGGTCAAGCAGTCGATCAAGCGCCTCAAGGATATGGAAACCGCCGTCGAAGCCGGCGAACTCGAGCGCATGTCCAAGAAGGAAGCGCTGATGACCCAGCGCGAACTCGAGAAGCTGCAAAAGTCCATCGGCGGTATCAAGGATATGGCCGGCCTGCCGGATGCGATTTTCGTTATCGACGTCGGCTACCACAAGATTGCCGTCACCGAGGCGAGCAAGCTGGGTATTCCCGTCATTGGCGTGGTCGATACCAATCATTCGCCCGAAGGCGTGAATTACATCATCCCGGGTAACGACGATTCTTCCCGTGCCATCAGCCTGTATGCCCGCGGCGTCGCAGATGCCATTCTGGAAGGGCGTAGCCAGGTTATCCAGGAAATCATCGCTGCTGGCGGCGACGACGAATTTGTCGAAGTCCAGGAATCTGCTGAGTAAAAACGTTTTGTGAGCGTCAAAGCCGGGTTGTTCCGGCTTTGACGCTCCCGTATCAATGGGAGAATTCAATGGCGGCAATTACCGCAAGCATGGTGGCAGAACTGCGCGGAAAGACCGACGCGCCGATGATGGAATGCAAGAAGGCACTGACGGAAGCCGATGGCGATATGGCCAAGGCGGAAGAGATTTTGCGTGTCAAGCTGGGCAACAAGGCATCCAAGGCTGCTACCCGTGTGGCGGCCGAAGGCATCGTTAGCATCTCCATTTCAGGCGACGGCAAGATCGGCGCCATCCTCGAAATCAACAGCGAAACCGACTTCGTCGCCAAGAACGACGACTTCATCCAGTTGGCCAAGGATTGCACCGAATTGGTGGCGACCAAGAGTCCCGCCGATGTCGCGGCGCTTTCGGCGTTGCCGCTGGGTAGCGGCACCGTGGAATCGACCCGTTCCGCGCTGGTCGGTAAGATCGGCGAGAACATGAGTATCCGCCGCTTCGTTCGCGTCGAAGCCAAGGGCAGGCTGGTTTCATACATCCACGGCGGTGCCAAGATCGGCGTTTTGCTGGATCTGGTCGGCGGTGACGAGCAACTCGGCAAGGATCTGGCGATGCACATCGCCGCTTCCAAGCCGAAGTCCCTCGATTCCTCCGGTGTTTCCGCCGAATTGCTGGATACCGAGCGCCGCATCGCCATCGAAAAAGCGCGCGAAGCCGGCAAGCCGGAAGCGATGCTGGAAAAGATCGCCGAAGGCACGGTGCAGAAGTATTTGAAGGATGTGACCCTGCTTGGCCAGGTTTTCGTCAAGGCCGAGGATGGCAAGCAAACCATCGAGCAGTTGTTGAAAGCCAAGGGCGCTTCGGTTGCCGGCTTTACGCTTTACGTGGTTGGCGAAGGCATCGAAAAGAAGGTCACCGACTTCGCTGCCGAAGTGGCCGCTCAAGCCGCAGCTGCACAAAAGTAAGGGAACGCCATGACCACGCCCAAGTACAAGCGCATTCTCCTCAAGCTCTCCGGTGAGGCCCTGATGGGATCGGATGCCTATGGCATCAACACCGGCGTGATTTCTGGCATCGTTGCCGAAATCAAGGCGGTTGCGGATTTGGGCGTGGAGATTGGCGTCGTTATCGGCGGTGGCAATATCTTTCGCGGCATGGCGGGCACCGCGACCGGGATGGACCGGGCGACCGCCGACTACATGGGAATGTTGGCGACGGTCATGAACGCCATGGCGCTGGCGGATGCCATGCGCCAAGCCGGATTGAACGCTCGCGTCCAATCGGCGCTCAATATCGAGCAGGTGGTGGAGCCTTACATTCGCGGCAAGGCGATTCGCTATCTCGAAGAAGGCAAGGTGGTGGTATTCGGTGCCGGTACCGGCAACCCGTTTTTTACGACGGATACCGCCGCCGCCCTGCGAGGCTCCGAGATTGGCGCTGAAATTGTTCTGAAAGCGACGAAGGTGGATGGCATTTATAGCGCCGATCCGATGAAGGATCCGACCGCGACGCGTTACGAGAAAATCAGCTTCAACGAGGCGATCGCCGCCAATCTGGCGGTGCTCGACGCCACGGCCTTCGCCCTCTGCCGGGATCAGAAACTGCCGATCAACGTTTTCTCCATCTTCAAGGCAGGCGCCCTGCGGCGTATCGTTTGCGGTGAAGCTGAAGGAACGCTGGTTTATTGTTGAGGAGGAAAACATGATTCCGGAGCTCAAGAAGAATACCGAACACAAGATGCAGAAATCCCTGGAGGCGCTCAAGGGCGATCTTAGCAAGGTCAGGACCGGTCGCGCCCACACTGGCCTCCTGGATCACGTCCAGGTCGACTACTACGGCTCGCCGGTGCCCATCAACCAGGTCGCCAACGTTACCCTGGTGGATGCGCGGACCATCGGCGTGCAGCCTTGGGAAAAGAACATGGTGTCCAAGGTGGAGAAGGCGATCCGCGACTCCGACCTTGGACTTAACCCGGCGACGCAAGGCGAACTTATTCGCGTCCCCATGCCGGCGCTTACCGAAGAGCGCCGCAAGGAGCTCATCAAGGTCGTAAAGCAGGAAGGCGAGGGCGCCAAGGTTGCGATCCGGAATCTCCGGCGCGACGCCAACGGTCATCTCAAGGAAGCCTTGAAAAAGCACGAAATTCCCGAAGACGACGAGCGCCGGGCACAAGACGAAATCCAGAAACTCACCGACCGATACATTATCGAAGTCGACAAACTGCTCACCCAGAAAGAGGGTGAGTTGATGCAGGTCTAGCAGCCGGTTGGCATTAATGCCCCGTTTCGCGAGTTCCACCCGCGACGTGCCTTGCTCAGGGGCCGTCCCCAAGCATATTGCAATCATCATGGATGGCAATGGGCGCTGGGCGAAAAAGCGCTTTCTCCCGCGGTTCGCGGGCCACAGCAAGGGTGTGGAGGCGGTGCGCGATATCGTCAAGGCCTGCCTCGAGCGAGGCGTGTCCTACCTGACCCTGTTCGCCTTCAGTTCCGAGAACTGGCGTCGACCGGAGGATGAAGTCAGTCTCCTCATGCAGCTCTTCGTCAAGGCGCTGAAGAGGGAAGTCTCCCGGCTGAATCGCAACGGCGTGCGTTTGCGCATCGTCGGTGATCTTTCCCGCTTCGATCCGGCGTTGCAGGAGCTGATTCATGCCGCCGAGGAGAAGACAGCCGAAAATGCCGCGTTGCACCTGACCATCGCCGCCAATTACGGCGGGCGCTGGGACATCATGCAGGCGGTGAATCGAATGCTGACGGATCGGCCGGAGCAAGCCACATCCTGCAGCGAAGCGGATCTCGAGCCCTTCCTGGCCATGCACTTCGCCCCCGAACCGGACCTTTTCATTCGTACTGGAGGCGAGCAGCGGATCAGCAATTTCCTGCTCTGGCAACTGGCTTATACCGAGTTGTATTTTACCGAAGCGTTATGGCCCGAATTCGATGCGGCCGCGCTTGATGCGGCGATCGCCTCATACGTTCAGCGAGAGCGCCGCTTCGGACGGACGAGCGAGCTATTGGTTGCCGAGCCGAAACCCACCGTGGTCGATACCCTCGACAAGTCGGATACACATGCTTAAAACCCGGGTATTGACTGCGGTTTTTCTGCTCGTCGCTTTTGTTTC
>JAPUEC010000091.1 GCA_027492775.1 Rhodocyclaceae bacterium | reverse complement strand
CATGAAGATGTTCAACGACGACCCCGAGACCGACGCCGTCATCATGATCGGCGAAATCGGCGGCCCCGACGAAGCGGATGCCGCGCGCTGGTGCAAGGACAACATGAAGAAGCCCATCGTCGGTTTCATCGCCGGCGTGACGGCACCAGCCGGCAAGCGCATGGGCCATGCCGGGGCGCTCATTTCCGGCGGTGCCGACACTGCCGATGCCAAGCTGGCGATCATGGAAGAGTGCGGCTTCACGGTGACCCGCGATCCCTCCGAAATGGCGCGTTTGTTGAAGAAGATGTTGTAACGGGTTCTCCCGTAAAATGAGGGGCCGCGCCGCAAGGTGGCGGCCTTTTTTATTTGGGTAAGCGACTGAATGCTAACCATCGCCGATTTCTTGACGTTGCCGTTTTGGGTGGCGGTGGCACAAATTGTCGTCATCGACATTGTGCTTTCCGGCGACAACGCGGTAGTGATCGCGCTCGCTTGCCGCAATCTCGCGCCGGAACAGCGCAAGAAGGGCATTCTCTGGGGCGTTGCCGGCGCGGTCGGCTTGCGCATCCTGCTCACCATCTTCGCCGCCCTGGTCATGGGCTTGCCCTGGCTCAAGCTGGCTGGCGGCTTGTTGCTCCTCTGGATTGGCGTCAAGCTGCTGATTCCGGAGAACGAGGAGGGGCACGACATTGCCCCGGCCGCGCATCTCTGGGGCGCGGTCAAGACCATCATCGTCGCCGACTTCGTCATGAGCCTCGACAACGTCATCGGCGTTGCCGCCGCCGCACAGGGGAGCGTTTTTCTGCTTGTTTTCGGGTTGGCGGTGAGCATTCCGCTCATCGTCTGGTCCAGCCAACTGCTTCTGCGCTGGATGGAGCGCTGGCCCATCATCGTTACCCTCGGCGGAGCCTTGCTTGGCTACGTGGCAGGCGGGATGATCGTCACCGATGCCGGGGTCGCGAAATGGCTTATTCTGCCGTCGTGGGCGGCAACGGCTTGCGGCGCGGCCACCGCGCTATTCGTTGTCGCCCTGGGCAAATGGCTTGGGAATCGGCGTCTCGCGGGAAGGGATACCAAGATCGTGTAGCGTGGCCGCGTTGGATAGGCCGTAAGCATGAAGGCGGCAGGCCGTGGTCATTTGACTGGTATGATGAACACGCGTAAGAATAGCGGATAAACGTCTGATTTTCGGCCGTTAGAGCCGAGGAGAAAAAATGGGGGGGATAGGGAAAACCGGGTTCTGGAAGGCTGACTGGTTCCTTGGCGCCATTGTCGTGGTGGTCATGCTGTTTTTGGGCCAGAGCGACCTCATCCAGAGCCTGGAGCGCAAGGCCTACGACATGGGGGTGAAGGCCTCCAGCCGGACGCCTTCCGACCAGGTGGCGGTGATCGCCATCGACGACCAGAGCATCGCCAATCTCGGCCGTTGGCCGTGGCCGCGCGATTTGCATGCGCGCATGACCGACCTTCTCGCCGGCGCCAAGGTCAAGGTCATCGGCAATACGGTTTTCTTTTACGAGCCGGAAACCAGCGCCGGTTATAGCTACATCACCAAGCTCATCGAACTGGTCGGTCGGCCTGCCGCGGAGGGCGCGCCGCCATCGCCGGAAAGCGAAAAAATCGCTGCCTTGCTCAAGGAAGCGGAAGCGGCACTCAACACCGACCGCAAATTGGCGGAAAGCTACGGCCGCGCGAACAACGTGCTTTTGCCGCTGACGTTCAAGCTCGGCCAGCCGCACGGCCGGCCCGACAAGCCCGTGGCGGACTTTGTCGGTCGCAATCAGGTCTCGCAGGTCACCGCCAGCGACGGCATCGCGCTGCCGGCTTTGTCCATCCAGGTCCCGGTCGAGGCGATCGGCGCCAAGGCGCTGGCGCTCGGCCATCTTAACGCCCATCCCGACGTCGATGGCGGCATCCGCACCGAACCGCTGGTGCTCGACTATTTCGGCCAGTACTATCCCTCGCTGGCATTGATGATCGCCGCCAAGAGCCTCAATCTCGGGCCCAAGGACATCAAGGTTAACCTCGGCTCGGAAGTGCGGCTGGGCAACCTGCGCATCCCCACCGACGAGGCGACGCGGATGAACACCTTCTTCTACAAGGGTTCGGAGGCAAAGCCTGCGTTCCAGGTCGATTCCTTCTACGATGTGCTCTCGGGAAAAATTCCCGCCAGCAAGTACGCCGGCAAGATCGTCCTCATCGGGGCCACCGCCGAAGGCATCCTCTCGCCGATGGTGACGCCGGTCTCGCCGTCGATGGACCCGGTGGTGACGCTGGCCCATTCGGTGTCGAGCATCCTGCAGGAGCATTTCTTCGTCACCCCGGCCTGGGGCGCGATGGCGGGCTTGGGCATCTTCCTGCTCATCGCCATCTATCTGATCGCCTTGTTGCCGAAGCTTTCCGCCGGTGTTGGCGCCGCCGGCACCCTGATTCTGCTCATCGCGCTCATGGCGGCGCACTTCGGCTTCATGGTCGGCGCCGGCATGTGGATTCCGCTGATGTCGGCGGTCTGCCTGCTCATCCTCGGGCACCTCCTGCTCACGACCAAGCGCTTCCTCATGACCGAGCGCGGCAAGGAAAAATCGGAAATGGATTCGGCCGAATCCAACCGCATGCTGGCGCTGGCTTTCCAAGGCCAGGGTCAGCTCGACATGGCGTTCGACAAGTTCCGCAAGTGCCCGATGGACCAGGGGCTGATGGAAAACCTTTACAACCTGGCGCTCGATTACGAGCGCAAACGCCAGTTCAACAAGGCGGAGGCGGTTTTCCGCTACATGGCCGACTTCGACCTCGGCTTCCGCGATCTGGCGCAAAAGCTTGCGCGCGCCAAGCAACTCTCGGAAACCGTGCTGCTCGGCAGTGGCCACGGTCAGGCGGTCGGCGGCACGGTCATCGTCGGCGATGGGCAGGTGGAAAAGCCCATGCTCGGCCGCTACCAGATCGAGAAGGAACTCGGGAAAGGCGCCATGGGGGCGGTGTATCTCGGGCGCGATCCCAAGATCAACCGCGTCGTTGCGATCAAGACCATGGCGCTGGCACAGGAGTTCGACGAGGACGAACTGGCCGACGTCAAACAGCGCTTTTTCCGCGAGGCGGAAACCGCCGGGCGGCTCAACCATCCCCATATCGTCACCATGTACGACGCGGGCGAGGAGCACGACCTTGCCTACATCGCCATGGAATTCCTCAAAGGCAAGGATTTGGTGCAATACACCAAGCCCGACAACCTTTTGCCGCTGCCAAAGGTGGTATCGATCGTCGCCCGGGTCGCCGAGGCGCTTGATTACGCGCATTCGAACAACGTCGTGCACCGCGACGTGAAGCCGGCCAACATCATGTACGAGCCGGAATCGGACCAGGTGAAGGTAACCGACTTCGGCATCGCCCGCATCACCGATTCCTCCCGGACGAAGACCGGCATGGTGCTCGGCACGCCTTCCTACATGTCGCCCGAACAATTGGCCGGCAAGAAGATCGACGGGCGCTCCGACCTGTTTTCGCTCGGCGTCATGCTCTACCAGATGTGCTCGGGTCAGTTGCCCTTCGCCGGCGAGTCGATGGCGCAGCTTATGTTCAAGATCGCCAACGATGCGCATCGGGACATCGCCACCGTCCGCCCGGAACTTCCGGTTGGCCTCGTGGCCGTGATCGACAAGGCCCTGGTGAAGGATGTCGCCCTGCGCTACCAGCGCGGCGCCGAAATGGCGGCCGATTTGAAGAATTGCCTCGGCCAGCTTGACGCGCGGGACGGCAAGATCGATATTGAGTTTTGAGCGAATGGAGAAACAACAATGAAATTGGCCGAAGCGCTCGAAGTGGTGGTCCGCACCGATCCGGGGATGGTCCGTTCCCACAACGAGGATGCGGTGTTCGGCGATGTGGAGCGAGGACTGCTCATCCTGGCCGACGGCATGGGCGGCTACAACGCCGGCGAGGTCGCGAGCGGCATGGCGACGACGCTGCTCGCCAACGGCCTGACCGCGCCGCCTCCGGCCGCGCGCGCCCACAAGGACGCCGCCAGCGTATCGGCCCTGCATCGCCACATCATCGAACAGGTGGCGCTGACCAACGATTCCATCTATCGCGCCGCACAGAGCCAGCCCCAGTACGCCGGCATGGGCACCACGCTCGTCGTCGCCTGGTTTTCCGACAACATCGTCAGCGTCGCCCATATCGGCGATTCGCGCCTGTATCGGCTGCGCGGTGAGGAATTTCTCACACTCACCCGCGATCATTCGCTTTTACAGGAACAGCTCGACAGTGGCATGATCACGCCGGAGGAAGCGCGCTTTTCGCAGAACAAGAATCTGGTGACGCGGGCGCTGGGGGTCGATCCCGAAGTCGAGCTGGAAATTCATGACTATGATGTATTGCCGGGCGATGTCTATCTGCTTTGCTCGGACGGACTCAATGACATGGTCGAGGACGACGAGATCGCCATGACCTTGCAAACGCTGCAAAGCAACCTGCCGCTGGCGGGCGATCAGTTGATTCAGATGGCCAACGACAACGGCGGGCGCGACAACGTTTCAGTAATACTGGTAAAGGTGCGAGGCGATTTCGCCGCGCCGAGCGGCTGGTGGCAAAAGCTTCTGGCCTGGTTCCAATGACGAGGGTGGCAAGATGGCAAAAATGATCCTTTCCATGGATGGTCTGGTGCTCAAGGAAATCCCGCTCGACAAGGAGCGGCTGACCTTGGGGCGCAAACCGCACAACGACATCCAGATCGACAACCTGGCGATTTCGGGCGAGCATGCCGTCATCGTCACCATCCTCAACGACTCCTTCCTTGAGGACCTGAACAGCACCAACGGCACGCTGGTGAATGGTCAGCCGGTCAAGAAGCATTTCCTCAAGAACAACGATGTCGTCGAATTGGGCAAATACAAGCTCAAGTACATTAACGACTCCCCGGCGGTGGGCGGCGCCGATTTCGAGAGAACCATGGTGCTGCGACCGGGTGCGGTGAAGCCACTGCCGGCTGCCGAGACCCCTGCGCCCAAACCCGTCGGCGGCTTGGATACGCAGGCGGGCATTCCCCGGGCGCCAACTCCCGCGCCCGAGGCGCCGGCCGTTGCGCCCGCGGCAACGCAGCCGCCGGCTTTCATCCAGTTGCTCAATGGCGCAAACATGGGTAAGGAATTGGAATTGGCCAAGACGCTGACCACGCTCGGCAAGCCCGGCGTGCAGGTCGCGGTGATCGCCAAGCGTCCGCACGGCTATTTCATCACCCACGTTGAAGGCGCGCAGTTCCCGGTGGTCAGCGGCAAGACGCTCGATGCCCAGGCGCATCAACTCGAGGACCACGACGTCATCGAAATTGCCGGCATCAAGATGGAATTCTTCTTCAAGACCTGAGTCGCGGAACCGACAGGTCCAGATTGAAAAAATACGCCATCCAATTTGTTCTGGGGGCGCTCCTCACGCTCGTATTCATCGGGCACGCGGCGCGCTTCTGGCAGATTCCGTTCGTCAGCCTGGTTGATGCCTATCTCTATGACGTTCGCGTCCGGCTCTCCGCCCAGAAGACGGTCGATCCCCGCATCGTCATCGTCGATATCGACGAAAAGAGTCTGGCAGAAGTCGGGCGCTGGCCTTGGGGACGAGACAAAGTTTCAACGCTGGTGCGGCAACTGACTGACCATTACAAGGTGGCCGCGGTTGGTTTCGACGTCGTCTTCGCCGAGCCGGACGAAAGTTCTGGACTCGGCGTGCTCGAAACCATCGGCCGCAAGCAGCTCAAGGACGACCGGGGCTATCAGGCGGCGCTCAAGGATCTGCGCCAAAGCCTCGATTACGACCGTCTCTTTGCCGAAACCATTAAGGGCAGGCCGGTGGTGCTGGGCTACTATTTTTCCGGCCAGGAGGATGCCAGGCAGAGTGGAGCCTTGCCGCCCCCGCTGTTTCCGGGCGATGCCTTCGACAAACGGCAGATGTCCGCCATGCACTGGAAGGGCTACGGCGGCAACCTCCCACAGTTCCAGCAGGTGGCCGTGGCGGCGGGGCATTTCAACCCGCTCGTGGATTTCGACGGGGTCTCGCGACGTGTGCCGCTCCTCGCGGAATATGGTGGTAATTACTACGAGGCCCTCTCCCTCGCCCTTTATCGCCAGTTGCTTGGGCAGGCGGCGATTCGGCCGGAATTTCCGGATCAGGATAGCGGTATCGAGTGGCTGGATGTGGTCACGGCCAAGGGTACGCGGCGCATTCCGGTCGATGGCGACGTCGCCGTGCTTATTCCTTACCGCGGCCCCGAGCGCAGTTTCCTCTATGTTTCCGCCGCCGACGTTCTTCACGGAAAGGTTGCGGCCGAGCAGTTGGCCGGGAAAGCAATACTGGTCGGCACCTCGGCGCCAGGCCTGATGGATTTGCGCGCCACGCCCGTCGGTGCCGCCTATCCCGGCGTCGAAATCCACGCCAACCTCGTTGCCGGCATGCTCGATGGCACGATCAAGGAAAAGCCAGCCTATGTCCTTGCGGTCGAAGTCCTGCAATTGCTTTGTTTCGGCGGCCTTCTGATCGCCTTGCTGCCGCTCCTTTCGCCGCAGCGGGCGGCCCTGCTGGCGCTGGGTACCCTCGCCGTGGGCGTCGGATTGAATTTTGCGTTCTGGCAGCTGAATCTCGTGCTGCCCTTGGCATCGTTCATTCTGCTTGGCTTTATGCTCTATGGCATGGACGCCTCCTGGGGTTACTTCGTCGAGTCCCGGACCAAGAAGAAACTGACCGGTTTGTTCGGGCAATACGTTCCACCGGAACTGGTCGACGAAATGGCCAAAGACCCCGAAAACTACAGCATGGAGGGGCGAAACCGGGAACTGACGGTCCTCTTCGCCGACGTCCGCAGTTTCACCACCATTTCCGAGGGACTGGATCCTAAGGAATTGACCCAGTTGATGAATGCCTATCTGGGCGAAATGACCCGAGTGATCCGCGCCAATCGAGGCACGCTCGACAAATACATCGGCGACGCCATCATGGCCTTCTGGGGCGCGCCGGTCGAGGATGGCGAGCATGCGCGTCACGCGGTGCAGACGGCGCTGGCGATGCAGGAGGCCCTGCGCCGGCTCGATGAGCCCTTCAAGGCACGCGGCTGGCCGGCGCTACAGATCGGAATCGGCATCAATACCGGCAACATGACGGTCGGCGACATGGGTTCGCCGGTGCGCCAAGCCTATACGGTGATGGGTGATGCCGTGAATACGGCCTCGCGCTTCGAAGGGCTGACCAAGCAGTACGGCGTCGGCATCCTGGTGGGAGAAGGTACGCGTGCGGGGCTGAAGGACTTCGTTTTCCGCGAGATCGACCGGGTAAGGCCCAAGGGCAAAGGTGAGCCGGTGGGGATTTTCGAGCCGCTCGGCCTGGCAAGCGAGGTCGATCAGGCGCGGCAGGACGAGCTGACCCTCTGGCAGCAGGCCCTGCGCTTGTATCGCGCCCAAGATTGGGACGGTGCCGAGCTGCAGCTCATTCACCTCAAGCAGCGCGCGCCGGAATGCAAGCTTTACGAGGTTTATCTGGGAAGAGTCGCCCGTTACCGCAAGAACTCGCCGGGCGAAGATTGGGACGGCGTCACCACTTTCGAGACCAAATAACGATGAAACTCAAAATCCTTGGTTGCAGTGGCGGCATTGGCGGCAGGCACCTGCGCACGACCTCCATGCTGGTCGACCATGACATTCTGATCGATGCCGGCACCGGCGTTGCCGATCTCTCGATGGCCGAGTTGTCGGTCATCGATCACGTTTTCCTCACCCATACGCATATCGACCACATCGCCGCGCTGCCGCTCATGGTCGACACCGTCGGGGACCGGCGGCAAAAGCCATTGACGGTTTACGGCACCGAAGCGGTACTGACCATTTTGCGCAACCACATTTTCAATTGGGCGATCTGGCCGGATTTTTCCGAGATTCCCTCCGCCGACAAGCCCTTCATGCGTTTTCAGGTGATTGAAGTCGGGCGCACCGTGCGCCTGGACGGCCGGCAGATCACCGCGTTGCCGGTGGAGCATACGGTGCCGGCGGTCGGCTATCACCTGAGTTCCGGCGAGGGCAGCCTGGTCTTTTCCGGCGATACCGGCTGTTGCGACGCTTTCTGGAAAGCGGTGAACCGGGTTGCCAACTTGAAGTACCTCATCGTCGAATGCGCCTTCTCCAATCGCGAGGAGAAACTGGCCGCCCTTTCCAAACATTACTGTCCCAATATGCTGGCCTCGGAACTGACGAAGCTGGAACGTGACTGCGAAATCTATATTACGCATTTGAAGCCCGGGCAGATCGAATTGACCATGGAGGAAATCGAAGTCTGCCTTGGCGATTTCCAGACGCGCATGCTCCAAAACAACCAGATTTTCGAGTTTTAACGGGGGTTGATAATGGAACTGACCCCTGCGCTTCTCGGGCGGCTCGAACCCATTCGGGCACTATCGGCGGAGCGGCTCGAGGAGCTGGCCGGCATCTGCAGTCCGGAGCACCATGATCTCGGCGCCGATCCGTTCCGCGGCATGAGCCTCTCGGGGCAGTCGGTGTATTTGCTGCATGGCGAACTGCGGGTGACGCTGCCGGACGGCTGCATGCGCGTCATGGTGGGCGGCTGCGACGAAGCCAACTGGCCGCTCGGCCAGAAAATTCCCCCGCCCGTTGCGGGCAAGGCAATCACGCCCATCGTCATGATGCGGATCGACGACGATCTGCTCGACATCCTCATGACCTGGGACCAGCTTTCATCCGCCGCCACGGCACCCGGTAATACCAAGAAGGAAGAAGCGACAGCCTGGCGCACCATGTCCGGTATTTTCAACTCGGTCATGCTGACCGCCGGCGCACTGGCGCAATTGCCGCCGGCGCACATTCACGAGCTGATGCTGCGTTTCGAGCGCATCAAGGTCAAGCGCGGCCAAGTGATCGTCACCGAGGGCGAGGAAGGGAAATACTATTATGTGATCGAGTCAGGTCGATGCGAGGTTTCGCGCCAGGTTGCCGGTGCGGAGATGCATGTGGCCGAACTCCGGGCCGGCGAGGCGTTTGGCGAGGAAGCGCTGCTGGCTGGCGATTTACGCAATGCCAACGTGAGGATGAAAACGGACGGGACGCTTTGGCGTCTCGCCAAGCCGGATTTCGTCGAGTTACTGCAAGCGCCGCTGCTGCATGTCGTTGACCGTGCCGAAGCCGAGCGTCGGGTCCAAAGCGGGCGGGCGGTATGGCTGGATGTTCGCTATCCCGCGGAATTCGCGCAGGATGGCCTGCCGGGAGCCCAGAACATTCCGCTCAACGAGATCCGGAGCGCCTTTGGTGTTCTTGGCAAGGAGCGAGAGTATATTGTTTATTGCCAGAGCGGTCGCCGCAGTTCGGCGGCGGCCTTCCTCCTGGCGCAGCACGGGCTCTCCGCGGCATGGCTGGAAGGCGGGTTGGCGAGGGCATCAGAATGACACCGAAAACAAGGGGAGTGGCGGCATGAGCGATGTGGCGAGCCGTCTGGTTTTTCTCAAGGATCTGCACAAGGTCACCAACAGGATTCATGCGACCAGCAACGTCGATGAAATCATGCTGGAAGTGTCGCAGGAGATCTGCAATCTGTTCAACGCCGATCGCCTGACCATTTACGTGCTGAGCGAGGACAAACAATCCATCGTCTCCAAGGTCAAGACCGGCCTTAATTCCTTCAAGGACCTCAAGCTGCCGATCAACGATCTGTCGGTGGCCGGCTATGTGGCGCAGACGCGGCAGGCGGTGAATATCCGCGATGTGTACGACGAGGAAGAACTCAAACGCTACAGCCCCAAGATGCAGTTCCTGCAGGAAGTCGACAAGCGCACGGGTTACCGTTCCAAGCAGATGCTGGTGGCGCCGGTGATCGATGCTGCCGGCGAGTTGGCAGGGGTGCTCCAGTTCATCAATCACAAGATCGATGAGCCGTTTCCGCGAGTCGCCGTAGAAGGCGCGACCGAACTGGCGCAGACGCTGGCGGTGGCATTTGCCCAGCGCCAAAAAGTGCCCCACGTCATCAAGTCGAAATATGATCACCTCGTCGCCGATGCGGTTATTTCGGCGGCGGAAATGGACCAGGCTCAGCGCATGGCGCGCAAGAAGGATCGCGACATCGAGGAGGTGCTGGTCAAGGATTACAGCGTCAAGCAGGCGGCGATCGGCCAGGCGCTCGGCAAGTTCTTCGGCGTGCCTTATGAGCCATTCAAGGGCGACCGCATCAAGCCCATGGATTTGCTCAAGAACATCAAGCGCGATTTCGTCGATAGCCAACAGTGGCTGCCGATCGAGGAAAACCCCGAGGGCGTCGTCGTCATCGCGCCCGATCCGGAGCGCGTGCGGGCGGCGCGTATGGTGCATAACGTTTTCCCCAAGGCGAAAATCGTCTTTCGGGTGACGACGGGCAAGGAATTCGCGCAGACGGTCGACCAGTTCTTCGGTTCGCTCTCCGACATGGGGTCGATGGACGATTTGCTTTCCGACCTCAATGAGGGCGAGGAGGGCGAACTTGCTTCGGACGATGTTGCCGCCGCTGCTGACAACGAGTTGGTGCGGCTGGTGAACAAGATCATCGTCGAGGCTTATCAGCAAGGTGCGTCGGACATCCACGTCGAGCCGAGACCGGGCAAGGAGAAGACGGTCGTCCGCTTCCGTAAGGACGGCTCGCTGGTCAATTACATCGAGATTCCGGCGTCGTTCCGCGCGCCGCTGGTGACCCGTCTCAAGATCATGTGCGATCTCGATATTTCAGAGAAGCGTCGGCCGCAGGACGGCAAGATCAAGTTCAAGAAATACGGTCCGCTCGATATCGAACTGCGGGTTGCGACCATTCCGACTGCCGGCGGCATGGAAGACGTAGTCATGCGTATCCTGGCGGCGGGCGAACCCATCCCGCTCGACCAGTTGGGACTCTCGCCGCGCAACCATGAAAACCTGATCAAATGCGTCGAAAAACCCTACGGCCTGTTCTTCGTCTGCGGCCCGACCGGTTCCGGCAAGACGACGACGCTGCATTCGGTGCTGGGCCATCTCAACAAGCCGGAAACCAAAATCTGGACGGCGGAAGACCCGGTAGAAATCACCCAGAAGGGGTTACGTCAGGTTCAGATCAACAAGAAAGCCGGGCTGGATTTCGCGGTCATCATGAAAGCCTTCCTGCGCGCTGATCCGGACATCATCATGGTCGGCGAAATGCGCGATCCGGAAACCACCGGAATCGGCATCGAGGCCTCGCTCACCGGTCACCTGGTTTTTGCCACCCTGCATACCAATTCGGCAACGGAATCGATCATCCGCCTGCTCGATATGGGGATGGATCCGTTCAACTTCGCCGACGCGTTGCTCGGTATCCTGGCCCAGCGCCTCGGCAAGCGCCTCTGCAAGAACTGCAAAGAAGCGTACAACCCGAGTCAGGACGAAATTCGCCAATTGCTGCATGAGTACTGCGAGGAACTGGCCAACACCGAAGCCTGGAAGAAGGACCCCAAGGGTTCGATGGAAGCCATCTACAAGGAATGGGTGAGCAATTACGCCAAGGGCGGAAAATTCAACCTCTATCGGGCCAAGGGCTGCGACCTGTGCAACAACACCGGCTACAAGGGGCGGGTTGGCCTGCACGAACTGCTCGTGGGTACCGATCCAGTGAAGAAACTCATCCAGGAAAAGGCTCGGGTGGCCGAAATTCTTGCCTTGGCGCTGAACGAAAACATGCGTACGCTGAAAATGGATGGCATCGAGAAAATCATGCAGGGGATCACCGACATCAAACAGGTACGCGCCGTCTGCATCAAGTGATGTTGGTGAGGCTCAAGGGGGGCATCCGTGGAAACCATCGTAGATGATCTGTTCCGTCGCCTTGAGCGGCTGAACGACATCGGCGCATCGCTTTCGAGCGAACGCGATCTGGAGCGCCTGCTGGAGAAAATCCTGCTGGCGGCGAAGAGCATCACGCGCGCCGATGGCGGAACCCTTTATCTCACCTCGGAAGACCAAACCCGGCTGCATTTCCAGATCGTGCGCAACGACACGCTCGGCATCGCCTTCGGCGGCGCCAGCGGTCAGCCCATTTCCGACAAGTTCGGAGATCTGCCGCTTCATACCGAGGATGGGTTGCCTAACAACAGCATGGTTGCGGCGCATGTCGCGCTCACCGGCGAGACAGTGAATATCGCCGACGCCTACATTGCTCAAGGCTTTGATTTCGCCGGCACGCGCCGTTTCGACCAGACGACGGGATATCGCTCGCAATCCTTCCTCACCGTTCCCCTCAAGAACCATGAAGGCGAGGTGATTGGCGTCCTCCAACTCATCAATGCCTTGGACCCGGATAATAGGCGCGTGACGCCATTCTCGTTAGCCGATCAGCGCCTCGCGGAATCTCTGGCTTCACAGGCCGCGGTGGCGCTGACCAACCGCCAACTGGTGCAGCAACTGGAAGAACTGTTCGAGTCCTTCATCAAGCTCATCAATACCGCCATCGACGAAAAGTCGCCCTACACTGGTGGCCACTGTCAGCGCGTGCCAGTGCTTACCATGCTGCTTGCCGAGGCTGCGGATGCAACGACGGAAGGGCCGCTCGCCGATTTTCACCTAACCGACAAGGATCGGTACGAACTGAAGATCGCCGCGCTCTTGCATGACTGCGGAAAAATCACCACGCCGGTACACGTTGTCGACAAAGCGACCAAGCTGCAAACCATCTTCGACCGCATGCATTTGATCGACACCCGTTTCGAAGTCCTCAAACGTGACGCGGAAATCGAAATGCTGCGGCAGATTCGGGACGGCGGCTCCGCCGTAGCTGCCGAAGCGCAATTCAAAGCGTGCCTGGCGCAGATTGATCGTGACCGGGACTTTCTCCGGCAATCGAATATCGGCGGAGAACGCATGCGCGATGAGGATATCGAGCGAGTGAAGCGAATCGGCGAGACATATCGCTGGCGAGATGTCAGCGGGGAAGACGCGTCATTCCTCTCGGCCGACGAACTGGAGAACCTGACCATCCGCGCCGGTACCCTAACCCAAGCGGAGCGCGAGATCATCAATCATCACATTGTCGCGACCATCAAGATGCTCGAACAACTCCCCTGGCCAAAGCACCTCAGGAACGTTCCGGAATACGCCGGCGGTCATCACGAGCGCATGGACGGCAAAGGCTATCCCAGGGGGCTCAAGGGCGACCAAATGAGTTGGCAGGCACGCATGATGGGCATCGCCGATATCTTCGAAGCCCTGACGGCAAAGGATCGTCCCTACAAGGAAGGCATGAAATTGTCACAGGCGCTGGCAATTTTGGAGAACTTCAAGACGAATGGACATATCGACCCAGATTTGTTTGCAGTATTCAACCAGCGGCAGGTTTTTGTCTCCTACGCTAAGGAAAATTTGGCGGCTGCGCAATTGGACGTGCTTTCAGCATCCTAGGGTGACGTCTTTGGGAGGGATCTGACAAAAATTGTCGGTTCACGCTTGGTGGTGGGCGGCAATACTATATCCAGGCTGGAATTTATCTCTGGCACAGAATGTGTTAGGGTTATGACAACGGATGTTCCGTTACCTGAACGTGGAGGATTTCGTAATGAAAAAGCTACAAAAGGGTTTCACCCTCATTGAGCTGATGATCGTGGTTGCGATTATTGGTATTTTGGCCGCGATTGCCATTCCGCAATTTAGCGAGTACACCAAAAAGTCGGAGAACAAGGCCGCTCAGTCCGATGCGCGCAATCTTCTGTCTGACGGTATTACTGCTGGTACCAGGGGCTAAGGGGACGATCATGGATAAGACTTACGCGAAGAAACTTGCCGGTGTGGCCCTGCTTGGCCTAGCGACTATTGCAGCGAATGTGCAAGCGGCTGAACAGACGGTGTGTGCTGGAACAGGTGGTAAATTTGACATTAATGGTGGCAAGGGTGCTTCAACCGCCTCTAATATGGGCTTTTTCGCTCAGGGGTTCACGGCTCAGTGTTCGAACAATGTACTCGCGTCATATAGCGAAGAAAGCGCGAGCCAGTACCTCGTTGCTGCCGGCTCTAAGAAGGGAAATATGAGCTTCTACGGAACAAGTAACGGTGGTGGGGTGGTGGCCTTCAAGGAGTGTTCCGGCACGAACAAAGAATGCACTGCTGGCGACGTGACAGCAGCCATTGCTGAGGCGAAAACGAAATAAGTATTTCCACCTAGAAAAAACGCGCCTTTACGGCGCGTTTTTTTTCTTAAACATCTAGACGCTTTTCAAGTAAAAATTCAGGGGGCGTGGATGGAAGAGTAAAATCAGTTCTCATCCATGGAGCGAGGCTGTATGCATATATACGTCTTGGGTACTATTTTGTGCGGTTTGCGCGCCAGGAGCTTGCGAGCCGTATTCCTTCTCGGTATTTTACTGCTGGGAGCTGCAATGCTTGCCGGCAGTTTTTCAGCCCGTCAGCCGCAAACAGTGGTACTTGACGTTGGTCTTTCCCTGCTGCGGTTTTCTCTGGTGCTATTGGCCATTTTCTGGATACAGGAATTGATTGCCAGAGAAATTGATCGACGGACGGTCATTTTCGCGCTGACATATCCTTACCCCCGCTATTACTACCTCCTAGGCCGATATTTCGGGATTTTGCTACTGCTCCTGATCGCCACGTTGATACTCTCTCTACTCTTAGGGCTGGGCGTAGTACTGACTGCTCGTAATTACGAACCCTTATTTAGCGTGTCGCTTGGTTGGGCGTACTGGGTGACGGTCTTTGGCGTCTGGCTAGATGTCGCTGTCGTCACTTCCTTCGCCTTGTGGATCGCCTCCCTTTCAACCGTTTCCATTCTGCCGCTGGCGTTGGGCGGAGCGTTCGCCATCGGAGGAAGGGCGTTAGGTGGAGTGTTGCAATATCTCCGATCTGGTGCCGACGGAGACGCGAGCTTGACCGCCACCTATTTACCTCTGCTCAATGTTTTCCAGTGGATACTCCCAGACCTTTCACGCCTCGATTGGCGATTGTGGCCAATGTATGGTGGCTTTCCGGGAGCAGACACTATCGGATGGGCGTGTGCGATGGCTTTTGCATATGCCTGCATGATGCTAATCCTTGCCATTTCTAGCTTTAAAAAACGCGAATTTCAATAAAAAGCGACTATGACAGGACTTCTACAATCCGCATTGTTTTTGTTTTTTGCAGGGCTGTTCGGGTTTTCAGTAACTTGCCTAAACAAAAGTAAACCCGCGGAAGTGGCTCAAGAAGTCGAAGTGGCGTTACCCCGTTCCTTCCAAGTGGTAATGGCGATGGGGGATCGTTTTTTGGCTGCGAACATCGCCACCTTCCGTGCCATGGTTGCTTCAACGGCTAACATGGATGATGAGAATTTCAAAGTGTTGGGAGAAATCCAGCGAGATGCGGCCTGGCTAAATCCGGCGCATGAAGACAATTACTACATTGCGGCCGCGATTCTTCCTTGGCAGGGGCAGTTCGAAGCTGCTCAGGATGTCTTGGCAAAAGCAATGGCTGCGCGCCCTTATGATTGGCAGCCTGCGTTTTACTATGGCTTCAATCTCTACTACTTCAAGAAAGATCCAATCACTGCGGCGGATGCCCTTTTACGCGCAGCTCCAGGGCTGGCATCGCATCAAGACCGCATTAGTATGGAAGGCCTTGCATATGCTTGGTATGAGAAGGGATATGACCCGGTAAATGCCATTCGCTTGCTTGAGACCTCTGCTAAAACCGCAAGAACAAGCATGTTGAGAAGTTATCTTCTGCTAAGGGCCGAGCGTTTGCGGAATCTCCTTAAACTACAAGAAGCCGCCGATGCCTTCAGCAAACGACATGGCCGATCCCTGCGTTCTCTTGATGAACTAGTAAAAAATGGATTAATTGAAGCCATTCCGAGCGACCCGTTGGGCATCGGTTACCATTTGAATGACCAAGGAAAGCCGGTGTTGGCACGACAGGGAGGACAAAAATGATGGTCGACGCCATCCGACTGGAAAAAATTGTCAAGACATATCGGGCCAAGTGGAGGCGGGAACGCACGCTTGCCGTCAATGAAGTTTCGTTCTCAGTGCACCAAGGTGAGGCTTTCGGTTTTATTGGTCCGAATGGCGCAGGCAAAAGCACGGCGATCAAAATTATCACAGGTCTGATTTCACCCGATTCGGGGAGGGCTGAAATCTTCGGCGTTTCCGTAAATCGGGCGGAGGCCAGAAAGATGGTGGGGTATGTCCCTGAAAATCCCTATCTTTTTGATTATTTAACCCCCATTGAAATCATGCTCATGAGCATGCGTCTTAACGGGTTTAAGATAAAAGATGAGAGAAAGCATTGTAAAACGTGGCTTGAGCGCTTCGAGCTAGCACATGTAGCGAATAAAACGATCCGCTCTTTTTCAAAGGGCATGACGCAACGTGTGGCTCTGGCTCAGGCGATGTGTTTCAATCCTCGACTCTTGATATTGGACGAGCCGCTGTCGGGCCTGGATCCCATCGGTCGACGCGACGTGGTTGAACTGTTAGCCGAATACAAGCGATCCGGTGGTACCGTGTTTTTTACTTCGCATGTATTACATGACGTCGAGCGATTGGCCGACCGTTTTGGCTTGATCCATAAAGGCAAGATATCGGCTGTGCAGGCTCCCTCGGAGTTGGTAGGTGAGGAGGAATTAATGATGGTTCGCAGTGCAGGCGCGGCACCTGTTGCAGGGATGAATGAAGAATTTCCCGGCCGCTGGATCGCCGAATTACCGTATTCAGACTTATGGAAGCGATTAGAGGATTTGCGGGTAGCGGGTCATAAAGTGGTTGAGATTCGTTCGACGTTATCGCTTGAACGCGCTTTTATGAAAGCCGTTGGTAGAGGGGAGAGCTTGGGAGCGACGTCCCCCCGAAATTGAGTAGCGCCTGACTTTAGAGTCCAATCCCAACTGA
>JAPUEC010000090.1 GCA_027492775.1 Rhodocyclaceae bacterium | reverse complement strand
TGCCTTTTTCAAGGGATGATTTCATCGGTGCCGCAATACAGAAAGATGACGATTCGGTGACAGGCGGAAACCGGCCCAAAAAATCCCCTCCGGTGGAGCGCGGAGGGGAAATGATGAATCGATATTATTGTTGATTGTCCGATTACTTGCCAGCGTAGACCGGTTTGCCGGCGGCATCCTTGAGGTTGCCCCAGGAGGCGTGGATGAGCTTGACCAGGCTTTCCGGCAGCGGCACATAGTCAAGTTCATCGGCCATGGCGGCGCCGTTCTTGTAGGCCCAGTCGAAGAACTTGAGCGCTTCCGCCGCCTGCGCCGGCTTGTCCTGCGCCTTATGCATGAGAATGAAGGTAGCGCCGCTGATCGGCCAGGCTTCCTTGCCCGGTTGTTCGGTCAGGATTTCGTAGAACGCCGACTTGCTCCAGTTCGCGCTCGCGGCCGCGGCCTTGAAGGCCTTGTCATCGGGCGAGACAAAGGTGCCGGCGGCATTCTTCACCTGGCCGTAAACCATCTTGTTCTGCTTGACGTAGGCGTACTCGACGTAGCCGATGGAACCGTTGATCCGCTGGACGAAAGCGGCGACGCCCTCGTTACCCTTGCCGCCCATGCCGGTGGGCCACTGCACCGCGGTGCCTTCGCCGACCTTTTGCTTCCATTCCGGGCTGACCTTGGAAAGATAATTGGTCCAGATGAAGGTCGTTCCCGAGCCATCGGCGCGCCGCACGACGGCAATGGGCAGATCGGGCAGGCTGGCGCCCGGGTTGAGGTCGGCGATGGCCTTGTCGTTCCACTTGGCGACCTTGCCGAGGAAGATGTCGGCCAGCAGCGCGCCGGTGAATTTGAGTTGGCCCGGCTTGATTCCCGGCACATTGACCACCGGCACGACGCCGCCGATCACGGTCGGAAACTGGAGCATGCCGTTCTTTTCCAGCTCTTCCGGCTTCAACGGCATGTCGGAGGCGCCGAAATCGACGGTCTTAGCGGTGATCTGCTTGATGCCGCCGCCGGAACCGATCGATTGGTAGTTGATCTTGTTGCCGGTGGCCTTTTGATAAGCATCGGCCCACTTGGCGTAGATCGGCGCGGGGAAGGTGGCGCCGGCGCCGGTCACTTCGGCGGCTTGGGCCGAGAAGGCGAGCACGCCGGCGGAAATGACGAGCGCCGAGGCGCGGGTAAGCCAGGAACTGCGGGAATTGCGTAGCATCGGGTTTCCTCTGTCGGTTATCACGGCGCAGAGTTTAGGGTTGAAATATTACAGTCTGGTGACAATACCCGAAGTCATATTTCAAGCCGTTGTGGCGGTCCGACGCAACGGACCGCCTCCCGACCGAACCCTAGGCAACCCGCAGTTTCGGCGCCTCGAGGTCGTATTCGGCGTGGTACTGGGTGACCCGCTCGACTTCGCGCTTCGATCCGAGAATGACCGGAACGCGCTGATGCAACATCGACGGCTCCAGGTCAAGCACGCGCTGGCGCCCGGTGGTGGCCGCGCCGCCCGCCTGCTCGATGAGCAAGGCCATCGGGTTCGCTTCGTACATCAGGCGCAGCTTGCCGCCCTTGGATTGGGTCTTGGCATCGACCGGATAGAGGAAGATGCCGCCGCGGGTGACGAGGCGATGCACGTCCGCCACCATCGAGCCGACCCAGCGCATGTTGAAATCCTTGCCGCGCGGCCCCTGCTTGCCCTGCAGCAGTTCGTCGATGTAGCGCCGCACCGGCGGCTCCCAGTGGCGCAGATTGGACATGTTGATGGCGAATTCGCCGGTTTCCTCGGGGATGCGGAGGTTTTCCTGGGTGAGGACGAAGGCGCCCATTTCGCGGTCGAGGGTGAAGGCAACGACGCCATTGCCAAGCGTCAGCACCAGGGTCGTCGACGGCCCGTAGATGGCATACCCGGCCGCCACCTGGCGCGTACCCGGTTGGAGGAATGCTTCCTGGACGGCCTCGGGCGAAGTCATCTCGCCGCATTCAGGGCATTTCAATACGGAGAAGATGGTGCCGACGGAGATATTGACGTCGATGTTGGAGGAGCCGTCGAGCGGATCGAACAGCAACAGGTATTCGCCCTGCGGATAGCGGTGGGGAATGATGTGCGGCAATTCCATTTCCTCGGACGCCATGGCGGCGAGGTGGCCACCCCACTCGTTGGCTTCGAGCAGGATGTCGTTGGAAACGACGTCGAGCTTCTTTTGCGCTTCGCCCTGCACGTTGTCGCTGCCCGCTTCGCCCAGCACGCCGCCCAGCCCGCCCTTGCCGATGGCGATGGAAATGGCCTTGCAGGCCCGGGAGACGACTTCGATCAGGAGTTTGAGATCGGCGGGAATGATCCCGGTTTCGCGTTGTTGTTCGATCAGATAACGGGCAAGCGTGATGCGCCTCATGGCATGTCCTTGGCAAGAAATGGATGGTGGAAGGAACGATGGTCAACCCATGACTAGAGCGTCGTTCCGTTTCCGAGTTCCCTTGCCATCGGGATACCAGGCGTCACTGCAGTAGAAAAACCGCAACCTTGCCGGCCAGAAGGTCAGGCCCAGACCTCTTCGCGACGCTGCTGCATGGCTGCAAACCAGTCCTTGGCCGCAGCTTCGCCCTGTTGCGCGGCGAGCCACCGGCAGCCCGCCTCAATGCATTCATCGGCCAAGGATGGCGCCAGCTTCACCACCATTTCCAGGTGGTTCAATCCGTTCGCGTCGTTTTCCTTCAACAGCACCTTACCGTAGAGCAAAGTGTGCTTTACGCTGGATTCACCGGGAGAGGACAACAAGCTTTCCAACACGCGCTTGGCGTCATCGCAGCGGTCGGCGGCGAGCAGGAGCTGTCCGTATTCCTGCATTTCGGCGGCGTTCAGGCGTTCGGCGCCTTGCGCGTCCAGTTCCGCCAGCCGCGCCCAATCGCGCTGCTTTTCGCGGCAATAGCGTTGCCAGGCAATGCGTTCGGCGCCCCACCAGTGGCTGTCCAAACGGTTGGCGAGGTCACGCGCGAACGGCCCGAGCAGGGCGTCGGCGGCCGACTGGCGCACGGCGCCCGGCAGCTTGCAGTCGCCGTCGTGCGCCGCCACCCGCTCGCGCAGACATGGATGCGGGTCGAGCGGGCTGGAATCCTTGCTCCACGCCTCTTCCAGCCAGTGCGAATTGCGCCATTCCTTCCAGCCGGCGCGGAACGCCGTCGGCATGGCCGCATAGGGCATGAACAGGGGCTTCTCGCGCAGATCGGCCTGCGAATAGATCTTGGGCCAGAACGAGTCGGCCAGCCAGCGCCCGATCAAGGCGCGGCGGATCAGGCCGCTGGCGAAGCGCGAGCGGCCGACCAGCCGCGTCGCCGCCGTGTCAGCTTCGTATTCGTCGCGGCGCGCGAGCGTGAAGGTCAGGGCGTTGTAGCGAAGCGCGAAGGCCTTGAGCAGGGCATGCAGGAGACGGCACATCCAGTCGTCGCCCTTCTGCTCTGCGGCGCGTTCCAGCAGGCGGCCAAAGCTGCGGCGCTGCCGATAGACCCAGCCCCCCAGCCGACGCGGCGAGAGATGCCAGTATTCGTGGGCGATGAGCCCGGCGAGTTCGCGGTTGGAGAGGGCGAACGCCATGGGCAGGCCGATGACGAGATGGTTGCGATGGACGCCGAAGAATCCGAGGCGGGGCGTTTGTTCGATGGCGATATTGAAATCGGCGGTGACCACCACGCGATGAATTGGCGGCCCCGGCATGCGCTTGCGCAGGTGCCGGAGCAGGCGAAAGAGGCGCGGCGCATCCGCGACAGTGATTTCGGTGCCGTAAGTTGGCCGGAGTTCGAGAGAAGCCATGCGTCCGACGAGCACGACCAGCGGCACGATGACCAGCACCAGCACCGCCATCGCTGCCGGCGACCGGTCGGAGTCGCCGATATAGGCTGCCACTTCGAGGCCGGCGAAGACGAGCAGGATGAGCAGCAAGAAAAGCAAAAGATAGGCGAAAGCGGCGGCGAGCCCCGCCTTCAGCCGATAAAGCCGCGGATTGGTCGCGACCTGTATCTCCAGTTCCGCGACCAGACGCTCGTAGCGTCGTTCGTCCATGCCTGCTCCCCCGAGCTGGTTATTCTTGCCGCTGATACTCCTCGAAACGCTTGCTCATGTAGGCAAACGCCGCTGCCGGCTGAAGCGGCGGGCTGAAAAAGTAACCCTGGATTTCGTCGCAGCCGTTGGTTCGCAGCAATTCGAGCTGATCTTCGGTTTCCACCCCCTCGGCGATGACTTCCAGTCCGAGCGAATGGGCCAACGCTATGGTACCAAAAGCGATGGCACGGTCATTAAGATCATGCTCGATGTCGGCGACGAAGGAACGGTCGATCTTGAGGTAGTCGATGGGCAGGCGTTTCAAGTAGGCGAGCGAGGAATAGCCGGTGCCGAAGTCGTCGATGGCAATGGAGACGCCCATCTGCCGGATCGCCTGGAGCAGGCGGATGGATTCTTCCGGGTTATCCATGGCGACGCTCTCGGTCACTTCGAGTTCGAGCAGGTCGGGTGGCAGTTCCGTCTCGACCAGCACCCCGGCCACGGTTTCGAGAAAATCGCGGCGCCTGAGTTGGCGGGCGGAGACGTTGACCGCCACCCTGATCGGCGGCAGGCCGGCATCGAGCCAACGCTTCATTTCGCGGCAGGCGGTGCGCAGCACCCATTCGCCGAGGGGGACGATGAGCCCGGTTTCCTCGGCGATGGGGATGAATTTTATCGGCGGAATGACGCCGTCGGTCGGATGGTGCCAGCGCACCAGCGCCTCGACGCCGACCGGCCGCTGGTCGCCGGCCATGAGCTGGGGCTGGAAGGCGACCGCGAACTCCTCCCGCAGCAGCGCCTGGCGCAGCTTGCGTTCGAGATCGAGACGTTCGGTGGCGGCCAGATTCATTTCCTCGGCATAGAACTGGTAATTGTTGCGGCCGGCGGCCTTGGCGCAGTACATCGCCGTGTCGGCGTTCTTGAGGATGGTGTCGCCGTCGCCGCCGTCGTCGGGGAAAATGCTGATGCCGATGGAGGGGCTGGTGTGCAGTTCGACGCCATCGACCAAAATCGGATTGGCGAAGGCGGCCAAGACCTTGCCCGCGACGGTGGCGGCGACGGCGGCGCCGGCGACATCCGGCAGGAGAACGACGAACTCGTCTCCACCAATGCGGGCGACCATGTCCGATTCACGCACCGAGCGCGACAGGCGGGTCGCCACTTCGCGCAACATTTCGTCGCCGATGGAATGGCCGAGCGTGTCGTTGACGATCTTGAAGCGGTCAAGGTCGAGGAACATCACCGCAACGCTCCAGCCGCGGCGGCGCGCTTCGGCCAGTGCCTGGTTGAGGCGCATGTAAAGCGCCGGCCGGTTGGGCAGGCCGGTGAGGGCGTCGTAATGGGCGAGGTTATAGACCTGCTCGGCGACACGCTTGCTTTCGCTCATGTCGGCGAAGAGCCAAAGATACTGATCGACCAACAAACGTTCCGGATCGGCGACGCAGGTGATCGTCACCTGGGCGTTGAGCACATCGCCATTCTGCTTGCGCAGCGCCACTTCGCCCGTCCAACTGGCGCGATGGTCGAGACTGCGCAGCGCCGCCGCCACTTCACCGAGGCTTTCCGCGTCGATCAGGGAGCAGACTTCGCGATCGACGATCTCGGCGGGACCGAACCCGGTCATGCCGGAAAAGGCGGAGTTGATGGAGCGGATGCGATGGCCGCCATTGGCGACGATGACGCCGGTCATGCTGCTGGCGGCGATGGCATCCGCCACCAGCAAGCGTTCGCGTGCCTCCTCCTTGCGGCTGACGTCGGTACACATCAGGAGCGTCCCGCCATCGTCGAGCTTGACGCCGCGCAATTCGCGCGTCGCCGGGCCCGGACGGAAACGCACGTTTTCAGCGTTCATGAGACGCGCCAGGAGATCGGCGACAATGGCAACGGGATTGCCGGCCCCGAAATCGCCGCGCACGGCGAGGGGCAGGAGCAGGATTTCAGGATGCGTGCCGGCATGCACGAATTCTGACGGCAAGCCCAGCAGAGCGATGAAGTGCTCGTTCCACTGACGCAGGCCGGCATCGCGGTCGAAAATGCCAATGCCGTCTTCGGCTTGACTGAGCAGCACCCGCAGGCAATCCGCCTGGCGCCGCGAGAGTTCGGTCAGCGCCTCCACGCCGAGCGGGCGCGTCGTGCCGCCGACGCCGACGGGAAGGCCCTTGTCGTCGCAGAGGGTGAATCCGTGATTGACGAACTGCTGGATTTTTCCGCCCGGCAAAATGACGCGGTATTCGATCTGGTATGAGCCGGCGCCGCTGAGCCCGTTGGTGATCATCTCGCGCACGCGCCGCCGGTCGTCGGGATGCACACGCTGGAAGAACGAACGCAGGGTGCGCCGTGGTCCGCCCTGCTCGAAACCAAAGAGCGCGTAGCATTCGTCGGACCACCAAAGCTGATCGCCACGCAGATCGCCCACCCAGCTGCCGATGTGGCCGGATTTGGACGGCGGGCGCCCACTTGCCAGGCGGCGCTTGGCCGCGGTCAGGGCGACGTCATGGGTGGGCGGTGTTTTTATTTTGTCCAAAGCGATTTTTTGTACGCCTAAAGTAAGAGCATCATAACCCTGAGAACGCCAAGCCAACCCAAGGGTTAACCCGCATTTCCCCGCTACCACCCAATACTGTATTGCTTTTCAAAATCTCGCGCACGGCCCGGCGCGGCCGCCGGCCGAAAAAATCGCGGCGGCGAAAGACAAAATACATTGGCTTAACGACCGTTATCCGCCCGACTTGATGGTTCGGCCGGGGAAAATTTGCTGACCTGGACCATCCGCCATCCCGGGCACGATGCCCATGGGCCGGCGATTTAACCCATAATGTGAGCATGAGTACTCCACGTTTCTATTGTCGCGAAGCCTTGGCACCGGGCGCCCGCATCCACCTACCCGAACAGGTAGCGCGTCATGCCGTGCGCGTGCTGCGATTGCCGGAAGGCACCGATATCACACTCTTCGATGGCCGTGGCGGCGAGTACCCGGCGCGCATCGAACATATCGGGCGCGACCGTGTTTCCGTCAGCCTCGGCGCCTGGATCGAGCGCGAATGCGAGTCGCCGCTCTCCGTCACGCTGGTGCAGGCAGTACAGGCGGCCGACAAGATGGACTACACCTTGCAGAAGGCGGTGGAGCTGGGCGTCACCGCCATCGTCCCGGTGGAGAGCCGGCGCAGCGTCGTGCGCCTCTCCGGCGAGCGCGCCGGCAAACGCGTGGCGCACTGGCAAGGCGTGGTGGCGGCGGCCTGCGAACAGTGCGGCCGCAACCGGGTGCCCATCGTCGCGCCGCTGGAATCGGTCGAAAACTGGCTGGCCCGGCCCGCCACCGGCGCGCTGCGCTTGATGCTGGCGCCAGAAGCGGAAACGACGCTGCCGGCCCTCCCGCCGGCGAGCGAAGTGCAATTGCTGATCGGCGCCGAAGGCGGGCTCGATCCGCGCGAAATGGAAGCCGCCCGGACAGTGGGGTTCGTCGCCACCCGGCTCGGACCACGCGTTCTGCGCACGGAAACCGCCGGAATGGCGGCGCTGGCGGCGCTGCAGACCTTGTGGGGAGATCTTCGGACTTAGCGGCAAGCGCCGGCGAAAGGGGGCATCATGTTTGAATCGGCCGAACTGGGTCACACCATCGACAAGCGCACCTTTCGCACCGAGGTGCCGAAACTGCGCGCGGAACTCCTCGACGCCCAGTTCGAGGTGCTGCAAAAGAAGGCATTCCCGGTCGTCATTCTGATCAGCGGCGTCGATGGCAGCGGCAAGGGCGAGACCATCAACCTGCTCTACTCCTGGATGGACCCGCGCCACATCTCGACCCTGGCGTTTTCCGCGCCGACCGACGAGGAGCGCGAGCGGCCGACCATGTGGCGTTTTTGGCGCGCGCTGCCGCCCAAGGGTCGCCTCGGCGTCTTCGCCGGTTCCTGGTATTCCACGCCCATTGCCGACACCATTTCGGGCAAGCTGCATCGCCCCGACCTCGAGCAGAGGCTGGACGACATCAACCGCTTCGAGGCGATGCTGATCAACGAAGGCGCCCTGGTGTTGAAATTCTGGTTCCACCTCTCGAAGGAAGCCCAGAAAATGCGGCTCAAGGCGCTGGAAAAGGACCCGACCACGGCCTGGCGCGTCACCAAGGAAAGCTACGACCGCCTCAAAACCTACGGCAAGCTCCAGAGCGTCGCCGGCCATGTGCTGCGCATCACCAACACCGCCCATGCGCCCTGGATCATCGTCGAAGGCACCGACGACGCCTATCGCTCGCTTACCGTCGGCCGCACCATTCTCGACGCCATGCGTCAGCGATTGCAGCAAACGGCGCCGATGCGGGTGCCGGTGGCGGCGCCGCTCCCGCGCCCGATCGACCAACGCAACCTGCTCACCGAACTCGACCTCACACAAAAGCTCGCCGACAAGGAATACAAGCGCGAACTGGCGCGCTATCAGGGCAAGCTCTCGGAACTGGTGCGCCATCCGCGCTTTCAGAAGCGCTCGCTGGTGCTGGTCTTTGAAGGCTCGGACGCCGCCGGCAAGGGCGGCAGCATTCGCCGCGTCACAGCCGCGCTCGACGCCCGCCAGTTCCAGATCATTCCCATCGCCGCGCCGAGCGAGGAGGAGCGCAACCAGCCCTACCTCTGGCGCTTCTGGCGGCACGTGCCGCGGCTGGGGCGAACTGCCATCTTCGATCGCTCCTGGTACGGCCGCGTTCTGGTGGAGCGGGTGGAAGGCTTTTGCAGCCCTGAGGATTGGCTGCGCGCCTACCCGGAAATCAATGACTTCGAGCACCAGTTGGTGGCCTCGGGGGCGGTGGTTTTGAAGTTCTGGCTGCAAATCAGTGCCGAAGAACAACTAAAACGTTTCAAAGAACGCGAAAATACCGCCTTCAAGCGCTTTAAAATCACCGAAGAGGATTGGCGCAACCGCGAAAAGTGGGATGCTTATGCCCAGGCCGTATGCGAAATGGTGGATCGCACCTCGACCGGGCTGGCGCCCTGGACGCTGGTCGAGGCCAACGATAAGAATTTTGCCCGGGTCAAGGTGCTGAAAACCATCTGCGACCGTTTGGAAACCGCTCTCAAATCCGATAACGATGCCAAGCATGAGTGAACAACAATACAACGAAGATTTCGTCACCTGGTTTCGCGCCGTCACGCCCTACATCAATGCCTTTCGCGGCAAGACCTTCGTCATCGCCTTCGGCGGCAAGGCGATCGCCAGCGAATTCGCCAAGACCATCGCCTACGACGTGAATCTGCTCGCCAGCCTCGGCATCAAGCTGGTGCTGGTGCACGGCGCCCGCCCGCAGATCGAGGAGGAGCTGGAGGAAAAGGGCTTGGAATCCGCCTATCACCGCGGCTACCGCATCACCGACGCCGCCACGCTCGATTGCGTGCTCGACGCCGTCGGCAGCGTCTACCTCGAAATCGAGGCCATGCTCTCGCAGGGCCTGCCCAACACGCCCATGGCCAACGCCCGCATCCGCGTCATCGGCGGCAATTTCGTCACCGGCCAGCCCATCGGCGTGCTCGACGGCATCGATATGCAATACGCCGGCAAGGTGCGCAAGATCGATACCGAAGGCATCCTCGCCCAGTTGGGGCTCGGCAACATCGTTTTGCTCAATTGCGAAGGCGCCTCGCCCACCGGCGAAATCTTCAATTTGCAAATGGAAGAAGTGGCGGAAGCCATCGCCGTCGCTATCAAGGCCGACAAGCTGGTCTTCCTCGCCGACAGCCAAGGCGTCACCGACGCCGAGGGCGAACTGCTGGACGCCATGACTGCCGATGAAGCCGAGGCTTATCGCGATGCCGACTGGCTCAGCATCGACAACAAGCGCTACCTGCCCTGCGCCATCCGCGCCGCCAGGAACGGCGTCGGCCGGGTGCATCTGATCGGCTTCGAGCAAGAAGGCGCGCTCTTGCAGGAGCTCTTCACCCACGACGGTGTCGGCACCGTCATCACCCGCGAATCGCTGGAAAACATCCGCGAAGCGCGCCCGGACGATATCGGCGCCCTGATCGCGCTGATCGAGCCGATGGAGCAGGAGGGCATCCTGGTGCATCGCCCCCGGGAATTGTTGGAGCGCGAGCTCGACCGCTTCTCGATCATGGAGCACGACAAGATCATCGTCGGCTGCGCCGCCTTCTATCAGTATTCGGATGAAGTCGCCGAACTTGCCTGTTTGGCTGTTGCGCCCGATCACCGCGAGTGGGGCTACGGCGAACAACTGCTACGCCGGGTCGAAAAACGCGCCAAGAAGGCCGGCGTCAAACGCCTGTTCGTGCTCACCACCCGCACCGAACACTGGTTCGTCGAGCGTGGTTTCCGTCTGGCAGCGGTCGACGAGCTACCGGACGAAAAGCGTCAGATGTACAACTACAAGCGCCGTTCGAAGGTGCTGTTCAAGCGGCTATAATCGCCGCTCACCCTGAAGGAGATTCAAATGGCACGTACCGTCAACTGCGTCAAACTCGGCCGCGAAGCGGAAGGGCTCGACCTGCCGCCCTATCCCGGCGAACTGGGCAAGCGCGTTTTCGAGAACGTCTCGAAGGAAGCCTGGCAGCAGTGGATCAAGCTGCAGACGATGATCATCAACGAAAACCGCTTGAGCCTGGCGGATGCCCGCCATCGCAAATACCTGGCCGAGCAGATGGAAAAACACTTCTTTGGCACCGGCGCCGACCAGGTGCAAGGCTACGTCCCGCAACGCGACTGAGGCCCACGGGCGCTAGCCCAACTCGACGAGTCGGCTAGCGCTCCATGCGCCGGACACCTTCAGGCGTCCCCAAGAGCAACACATCGGCCGGACGGGCCGCGAACAGGCCGTTGGTGACGACGCCGACGATCTGATTGACCGCCGTTTCCAGCGCGACCGGATTGGTGATGCTGAGCCCCTTCACATCGAGAATGACGTTACCGTTGTCGGTGACGAAACCTTCGCGCCAGACCGGCTCGCCGCCGAGCATTTTCAACTGCCGCGTGACCTGCGCCCGCGCCATGGGAATCACTTCCACCGGCAGCGGAAACTTGCCCAGCGTCTCCACCAGCTTGGAACCATCGGCGATGCAGACGAAGGTCTTCGCCACCGCCGCGACGATCTTCTCGCGCGTCAGCGCCCCGCCGCCGCCCTTGATCATGTGCAGGCCGGCATCGACTTCGTCGGCGCCATCGACATAGACGGGGATTTCCGTGACATCGTTGAGATCGAGCACCGCGAAGCCGTGCTTCTCCAGCCGATGCCGCGTCGCCTCCGAACTCGCTACCGCGCCGCGATAGCGCGACTTGTGCGCGGCGATGGCGTCGATGAAACAGTTGGCGGTGGAACCGGTGCCGACGCCGATGATCGCGCCTTCGGGCACCTCCCGGACGACATAATCGGCGGCGGCCTGGGCAACCGCCTGTTTGAGTTCGTCCTGGGTCATGGCGTGCGCTCCGAAAAAAGGCGCATTTTACGCGCCCTTTCTTGCCAACGCCATTTTACGAAATATACTGTATATACCGTTTATTACGTTCAAAAAAGGAACCCGAAATGAGCGAAAAACCCGACGCCCCTGCCGCCCCCGCAACGCCCGCAACCCCGGCAGCCAAGCCGGCAAAGACAACCCCGGCGAAAAAGGCCGTAACCAAGCCGGCCCAGCCTCGCGCCGCCAAACCTGCGGCAGCCCCTGCACCGACAGCGCCGGCAACACCCACTGCAGCCAAAAAAACCGCTCCCGCCAAGCCGAAGCCAGCGCCAAGCAAGAGCCAGACAACGTTCGCCACGGCCGTCAAACGAGCCCAGGCACTCAAGCCCACGTTACCGGAAACGCCGAAGCCAAGGAAAACCGCGGCCAAGGTTGCAAAACCGGCGAAAGTCGAAAAACAGAAGAAACCCAAGCTCGTGCGCGACAGCTTCACCATGCCGGACGACGAATACAGCCAGATTGCTGCGCTCAAGAAGCGTCTGCTCGGCCAGGGCGTTGCCGCCAAGAAAAGCGAACTCCTGCGCGCAGGCCTGGCTCTCCTCGCCGTTCAATCGGATGCCCAATTGACTGCTCAGATGAAAAAGCTGACGCCGATCAAGACCGGACGGCCAGCGAAATAAACTGTCATGGCGGGGTCGGCAACCCCGATCCCGCCGCCGGCCGACTCACGGAATAACCCGACATCTGGCGCCGATCCCGCTTAGGACGCCGTTCTCAAGCACCACCACCGTCAAAACACCGGCTCCTCGCCGGCGCTTCCTGCTACATTGTCCGTCTGAAAAAAGCGCCGGTCCCATCGAGCCATGACATCTCCGGAACCCCCCGCGGCCTCAGCCGAAGGCGCCTATGACGGCGAATTCGGCGAGGCCGTGCTCGCTCCGGAAGCGCCGCCGGCAGCCAGCCACCCCATGCGCGGCGTGCTGCTGCTCGTTTGTGCGCTACTGTTTTTTGCCTGCATGGACACCACCACCAAGTACCTCGCCGCGCGTTACCCGGTGCCGCTGATCATGGCGATCCGCTATATCGTCAATTTCGCCTTGATGGTGATGCTCCTGGCGCCGAGCCAGGGAACAAAGCTCTTGGAAACGCGCCGCACAGGGCTGGTGCTGCTGCGCGCCGGCAGCCTGGTGATGGCCTCGCTCTTCGTCGGCCTGGCCCTGCAACGCATGCCGGTGGCCGAAACTATCGCCATCGTTTTTCTCGGACCCATCGTCGTGGCACTCGTGGCACGCCCCGTTCTCGGGGAACGCATTGGCGCGCTCGGCTGGGCAGCGGCAATCATCGGATTGGCGGGGGTCTTGCTAATCGCTCGACCGGGCAGCGGCCTCGATACCACGGGGGTGATCTTCGGGCTCTGCGCGGTGGGCGCCAACGCCACCTACCTTCTGCTCTCTCGCCTCCTCGCACGTACTGAGCGGACGGTAGCGCTGCTTTTCTATACCACCCTGGCAGGTTCGGTCTGCTTCGGAATCAGCCTGCCGTGGTTCTGGCAAGGCGAAACGCCCACCATAGGGCAAATGTTGCTTTTTCTGAGCATGGGCGTCACCGGCGGCATTGGCCACTACCTTTTCACTTCGGCCTTCCGCCACGCCCCCGCGTCCCTGCTTGCACCCGTCAATTACCTGCAACTGCTCTGGGCGGGCTTGCTTGGGTGGCTGGTTTTCGGCCACATCCCCGACGGCCTGACGGTGCTGGGCATGATCGTGGTTGCGGCGTCAGGACTGATGGTCGCCTTCAAGTCGCACCGCTTCCGAATCAGGCCATTGCCAAGTCAACCTTAGACATGGGAATGGCGGCTTCCATGACGATCTGCAAGGCGATTTCGGACGACAACACCTGCTTCCCTGCATCGAGTGCTTCCTGGATGGCGACACCAAAGAGGAAAGGCCACTCCTCAGGTTCCTTGCAGAACAGTTTGACCGTAGGCAATAGCTTGGGCCATAGCACTTTTAAATAATTAATGGGCAGGTCGCCCGCATTATGCCCTTCGGGAAAGCGTGGAATGCCAAAATCATCGGTGCCCACGGTATTCGTTACGTGGGTAAAGATGCTGCCGATGTCGGGAAGATTCGAGCAACCGTTGTGCTGCGCAGCGCCGGCCGCAAGGCTCCAGACAGAGTATTTGGATTCTGCCAGCGGCGCATTCAAAGGATCGCCGTAGAAATATTTTTGCCCATTTGCGCCATCGACGGTCATAAACGCGGCGGTCTCGCTCATTCCCTTGGCGACGGCTTGCGCGCGCAAACTCGCCTGGCACGAATACCCGGCGAGCGAACCCAAGGCGCAAAGCAAGGAGTCGAAATGAACCCCGCGATCGTTTTTCATGCCCCGCATCAGTCGGTCGAACACCTCCTTGCCACCAATTTTGGCGCCCGCCAAAGGATCGGTTTTCCGCTTTTCGTCGATTGCACGCAGCAGCGCTCCCGTGGCAGGCCCCATCGGGGCCTTGGTTTCCGCAACCGTTTCCGCTGGCAGGCGCGCCGGCGGCACCGGCTGGCTCGATGGTTTGGCATCTCGTGCTGCTTTGGCGGTTCTCTCTTGGACCAGTTGAATCAGGTCTTCGAATGATTCCTGGCTTTCGATCATTACGTTCGGAATCCGGAGTCTCCCGGTCCGGTGATTGATCTCCAGGAAAGAGACTTTCCCATCGACCACAGCCTCCGCCGATTTAATTTGTGAAAATTTGACGGTTACGCTTTGTTTGGATTCCGGGCTGAGGGGAGATGTAATTCCTTCGGGCGAAAGGACGACGAATCGCGGGCCGCTCAGGGAACGCACCGTGACCATCATCACTTTGATCGCCACATAGGCGAACAAGGCTGCAAAGGAAAAGAACATCAGTTTGGTGGGGGCCGAACCCAATTTGAGTCCATACAGAGAAATGCGCGTTTCTGACAGCCCCAAGTTAACCGTCACAAGGCTTAACGCCAAAAAAAACAGGCACGCCATCGCCGCAGCGAACGGACCCAATCTTGGCTTGTAGGTGAACGTTACCTTTTCCTGGCTCATCGCTATTCCCGTGGCAGCACAATGTCGTTGGAATTATAGCGTAGCAGAGGCGATCGTCGGGATGGCGGGCCTTGCTGATCGCGCAGCCGGGCTGAAGGACTATTTAAGGACCCAAAGCGGTAATTGCCTGCCTAACGAAGCCGACGTTCAGGAACGTGAAGATGAGGTGCCTACGCAGCTCGCAGCACAGGTCGCATCAAACTATATGTTAGACCTGAGGTGCAGCTGGAGCATACTTTGATAGGCCATTCGCCTCTAGAAGCGCGTCGAATTCCACTTCGGGCATTTTCTTCCTGGCACGTAGCTCTGTCAGAAGTGTGGCTAGTTCAAAGCTATACAAAATTTGATCGTTCTGCTGCGCGCCAAGAATAATGGTGCGGATGTGTTCAAGTGTTAGATCGGTTGCATACATTGCTAATTCTTTTGCCATCTCATTCGCTTGGTCAAACGACTTTGATTGAAGATAAAGAGCAACCATGCGGTCCGCGATCTTTAGAGGAAGATCAAAAAATAGCAGTGGTTTTAATTCGTCGCGGGTTGCGAACATAACCCGTTTTTCGGCTGCAATTCGTAATGGATCGAAGGTAAGCAAGAAGTCCATGTCATGCAGGCCATCCGCAGGAAGTTCAGTTACGAAATTGACTAAGCGTTGTCGAACATCTTCATCAATAAATTGCCAGCAGTCAGGTATCCGCTCTATGAATCGGGTACCCCGTAAGAGTTCACCGTCCTCAAGCGTTCGAAGGATCGGCGTGAGCTTTTCTTTAAGGGTTGTGTGATATTGAGCCGGATGCATTTTAGAAATAGCACGCAGAGCAGCTACGATTCGCTGACGTTCTTTTCCTTGAACCCCATCTTTTAGAAGTCGCTTTACAAGAACGATTATGAAATTTCTGGTTAGGGACTCGCGTGGCTTACGTAAAGGGCCAGATGATAGTGCCGTAATTGCTTGAGTAACTTCGGTTGGAAAATATTCGGAGTTCACCTCCTTTGTTAAGCGATCAAGAGCGTATTTGCCCTGTGCCGGTACATGCCGAAGTGAGTGAGTTATAGCAGCATGGATGTGAGCGCGCGCCAGTTCAGCGGAAGGGGCATAAGCTTGATCATCAGAAGCTAGTGAGGGGTGAGCACATCGATTTCGATCAGCTTGCAGTCGCTCCAGATCGATATATTCGAGCTGAGAAATTAGTTCGAATTTGTCACGAGCTAGGGTGAGTAGCTCTCGCTCGAAGCTTAGTGCTTTGGCGATGTCTCCCGCCTTCCGAGTCTTCTCAAGCTCTTCGACATGCTTTTCGGCTTCCTTATCACCAGATAGAGCAAGTTCACGAAGTTTGTCGATAAAGTCGTAGCAAACGGCAATCCAAGTTGAAACTATGGCAGCACGGCATGCTCCAGCTTTATAGCTGGTGACTGCTTCTGCAATGTATGTACGTGCCCGTTGATCACGACATTGCAGAACGAGTTCATCCAAATCAGAAAGGGGAGATGGCATAGAGTGAATCCTGATCAACAGCTCTAACAGTTATCAGACGCAAAACTGTCATCTTATTCTTAATCATACGGACAGAATTGGCAGACTTCAATTCGTTGTATGACATAAAAATCACCCGGCCGCTATCCGATTATCAAGCTGCAATTATCCGGAGCGTTTCACCGTCCGCTATGGGTGTGGCTAACTAGACGGCGGCTATTTGGCCCGATAACAGCGCTTAAAACATAACAAGAACTCAACTGTCCCATGCCAGATATCGAAACGGATGACCGCATCCATAGGAAGGCCTCAGCAGATGGAAAAGAAGAAACACGACGCGAAGGATGGAGACGAAGCCTCTCCCGCCCGGCGCATTGACGAGCGAATCAGCGCCTTGAACGATTGGCGAGGCGAGACGCTTCACCGAATACGCGCCCTTATCGCGCAGGCCGACCCGGACGTGGTCGAGGAGTGGAAATGGAGTGTTCCGGTGTGGTCACACGACGGAATCATCTGCACCGGCGAAGCCTACAAACATGCGGTGAAGATGACTTTTCCCAAGGGGGCTTCCCTGGAGGATCCTTCCGGCCTCTTCAATTCCAGTCTCGAAGGCAACACCCGGCGTGCCATTGACTTCCATGAGGGCGACGCGATCGACGAGTCGGCGCTGAAGGCGCTCATTCGCGCCGCCGTAGCGCTCAATAAATCGGCGCCGCCCGCCAGCCGCTCGCCGGGCGCGTCGGCTTCGTCTTCTTCATCGGCGGCTATTACGAGGCGGCCGATGTCGTTCGCTTCGTCACCACCCGCAAATACCGCCTGAAGCCCGGCGAGCCGTGGCGCGAGCGGCTGTTGCCGCTGCCGCCGTTCCTGCGCGAGAGCGATGACGGGCGAAACGGCTGGTCGGGTGGGGATATTGCGGATGGTTTCCGGCTGACCGGGCTGTTCCTGCTGCGCAATGTGCTGGAGCCGCGCGGGCAGGGACACTCCGATGCGCGCGAGGGATTCATTGCCGCCGTGACGCGGCCCCGCGTGCGGACGGCCGCCGACTGAAAAAGCGGGCCGGAATTGATCCGGCCC
>JAPUEC010000089.1:1077-17050 GCA_027492775.1 Rhodocyclaceae bacterium | reverse complement strand
CCGGCTACGATCAGGAATTGGCGCCGCTGGAGCGCGTGTTCGTCTACCTGCCGTTCGAACACAGTGAAGCGCTGGCCGATCAGGAAATCGCGATTAGCCTATTCACCGCGCTTGCCACCGGCCGGCCGGACTTCGCCGATTTTCTCGACTACGCCCGCCGGCATCATGAAGTCATCGCCCGTTTCGGCCGCTTTCCACACCGTAACGCCGTTCTCGGTCGGCCCTCGACCGCGGACGAAGCGGCTTACCTCGCCCAGCCCGGCGCTGGATTCTGATCGCCAGCCTGCCATGAACATCGCCCGTCTTGTCTTGTCGAGATTCAGGAGTATTCCGGGCGTGGAGCGACCATGCGCCTGCTGTTGATTGAGGATGACGCCATGATTGGCGCCAGCATCCGCACCGGCCTGCGTCAGGAAGGCTATACCGTGGATTGGGTGCGCGACAGCCGGGCCGCCGAATTGGCGATCGAGGTCACGTCCTACGACGCCGCCCTGTTAGACATCGGCCTGCCGGGCAAGACCGGCCTCGAACTGCTCGCCCAGTGGCGCAAGCAGAACAACCCGATGCCCGTCCTCATCATCACCGCCCGCGACGCCGTCGCCGACCGCATCCAAGGCCTCGACGCCGGCGCAGACGACTATCTGGTCAAGCCCTTCGATCTCGACGAACTGGCCGCCCGCCTGCGTGCACTCTTGCGCCGGCGATCCGGCCGCGCCACGCCGGTCATCGAACTTGGCGCCTTGAGCCTCAATCCCGCCAGCCATGAAGTGCGGCTGAATGGCGCTCCCATCAACCTGTCGGCCCGCGAATTCGCCCTCCTGCAAGCGCTGCTCGAAAGCCCCGGCGTGCCGCTCTCGCGCAGCGCGCTGGAAGACCGCATCTACGGCTGGAGCGAGGAAATCGCCAGCAACGCCATCGAGGTCCATATCCACGCCCTGCGCCGCAAACTCGGCAGCGACTGGGTGCGCAACGTGCGCGGCGTCGGCTACATGGTGCCGCGCCAGCCATGAACTCTCTGCGTCGCCGGCTGTTGCTCATTCTCATCGGCGCCATGAGCGTCGTCATCGGGCTTGGCGCCTGGGGCACCTACAAGGCGGCGCAGGAAGAAGCCAACGCCATTTTCGATTACCACCTCGAACAAATCGCCTTTGCCCTGCGCAACCAGAACTTTCAGGGGCCCGCCGAGGCTATCGCCGGCGACCGGAATTTCGATTTCGTCATCCGCGTCTGGGATCAGGACGGCCTCAGTGTCTTCTTTTCCCGCCCGCATGAAGTCCTGCCCAACATCGTGCACCTCGGCTATTCCACCGAGGACACCAGCGAAGGGCTCTGGCGCGTCTATGCGCTTCAGTCGCAAGGCCAGACCATTGCCGTGGCCCAGCCTATGCGGGTGCGCAACAATATTGCCGCCAACGCCGCCGGGCGCACCCTCTTGCCATTCATCCTGCTGCTGCCGCTGGTCGCGCTCATCATCTGGCTGGTAGTCAGTCACGAACTACGGCCATTGACCGCGCTGGCGCAGTCGGTCGGCACCCGCTCCGCCACCGCGCTCGATCCTTTCAGCGAAACCGGCGTTCCCGAGGAAGCCCGGCCGCTGGTGCGCTCGCTCAATGATCTGCTTGCCCGGCTCAAGGCGTCGATGCAATCCCAGCGCAATTTCATCGCCGACGCCGCCCACGAACTGCGCACGCCGCTCACGGCCTTGCAGCTGCAAACCCAGTTGCTCGAACGGGCCGCTGACGACGAGCGTGCCGCCGCGCTCGAAAACCTGAAAAGCGGGCTGGAACGCACCATCCACACGGTTCAGCAGTTGCTCACCCTCGCCCGCCAGGAACCGGGGGCGACGCAGCAGGCCTTTATTCCCGTTGCGCTCGCCGAACTGGCTCGACAGGTCGTGGCCGACCACGCCATGCTGGCGGCAGCCAAGGAAATCGACCTCGGCCTCGCGGCCACGACGCCCGCCGCCCAAGTCGAGGGCGACCCGGACGCCCTGCGCACCCTGCTCGCCAACCTCGTTGGCAACGCCGTGCGCTATACCCCGGCGGGCGGGCGCATCGACGTCGGTTGCGGCATCACGGATGGCAAGGCCTTCCTGGAAGTGAACGACACCGGCCCCGGCATTCCGCCGGAAGAACGGGAGCACGTTTTTGACCGTTTCTACCGGCGCGCCAACGACGATGCGCCCGGCAGCGGACTCGGGCTGGCCATCGTGCGCACCATCGCCATGCGTCACGGCGCCGAGGTCGGCCTTTCCGGCGCCGAGGGCGGCGGTCTTCGCGCCCGCGTCGAATTTCCGTCGGCGGCAAGCACCCATGCTTCGCCGCCCTTAAGTCAGTCTTAAGTTTCGCCGGCGCATCCTTTCATCCGTCGACAAGCGACTTGCTTGTCCCAACGCAAGTGAAAGGGAAAAGCCATGAATACCAAAGCTCTCAAACTCACGGTTGCGGCCACGGCAGTCGCCGCGGCGCTGACCGGCGCCTATTCCCTCGGCAATATCGAGGCCATCAGCCGCGCCCAGGCCGCCAATCCTCCGCCGGCGGTCGTCAGTACCGCTACCCTGCCGGCCACCGCTGCGACGTCCTCGCCGGTGCCCGCCGCCGCTCTACCCGACATGAGCGGCATCGTTGCCCGCAATGGCCCGGCGGTGGTCAATATCAGCGTTTCCAGCACGCGCAAGGTTGGCGTGGGCATGCCGGGCATGCCGCAACTCGATCCGGACGATCCATTTTATGAATTCTTCCGCCACTTCGGCATGCCGCAGCAGCGCGGCGAAGCGCCGGTGCGCGGCCTCGGCTCGGGCTTCATCGTCAATGCCAACGGCACCATCCTGACCAACGCCCACGTGGTTGAGGGCGCCGATACAGTTACCGTCAAGCTCACCGACAAGCGCGAATTCAAGGCCAAGGTGCTGGGCGTCGACAAGGCGAGCGATGTGGCCGTCCTCAAAATCGACGCCAAAAACCTGCCGGTGGTGAAGAGCGGCAGCGCCGCCAATACGCGCGTCGGTGAATGGGTACTGGCCATCGGCTCACCCTTCGGCTTCGAAAACAGCGCCACCGCCGGCATCATTTCCGCCAAGTCGCGCACGCTGCCCGACGGCAACTACGTGCCCTTCATCCAGACCGACGTGGCGGTGAACCCCGGCAATTCCGGCGGGCCGCTGTTCAACATGGCGGGCGAGGTGATCGGCATCAACTCCCAGATCTACTCGCGCAGCGGCGGTTACCAGGGGCTGTCCTTCGCCATCCCGATCGACGTAGCGATGAACGTCGAGCAGCAGATCGTCAGCCACGGCAAGGTACAGCACGGCCACCTCGGCGTCTCGATCCAGGACGTCAATCAGTCGCTGGCGGAATCCTTCGGCCTCAAGCAACCGACCGGAGCGCTCGTCGGCGCGGTGGAGAAAGGCAGCCCGGCGGCCAAGGCCGGACTTGAGCCGGGCGATGTCATTCTCGCCATCAATGGCACCAATATCGCCAGCGCCACCGAGTTGCCGATGATCGTAGCCAACATCCAGCCGGGCGAAACGGCCAAGTTGCAGATATGGCGCAAGGGCGGCCAGCGCCAAATCGACGTCAAGGTCGGCAACTTCGGCGAGCAGAAGGTGGCGAGCAACGATAACGCCCCCGCTGCCAAGGGCCGCCTCGGCGTCGCCGTGCGCCCACTGACGCCGGACGAGCAGCGCCAGGCGGAAGTCACTGGCGGCCTTCTGGTCCAGGATGCCACCGGCCCCGCCGCCCGCGCCGGCATCCAGCCCGGCGACATCGTCCTTTCCGTGAATGGCGAGCGCATTGCCAGCGTCGATCAACTGCGCAGTATCGTTGCCAAGGCCGGCAAGCGCGTGGCCGTTCTCGTCGAGCGTGGCGATTCCAGGCTGTTCATCCCCGTGGATCTGGGCTGATCGAACTACGCTCAGCGCCGTCGGTTTAAGGCAGTTCTACGTGGGGCTCGGGATACCGCAGGGCGGTCACCCGAGCCCCTCTCCATGGCGCTGCGGGAGAAGCCCGCCGAGCAGCAAGGCGCCATCGATGAAATAGCGAGCCAAAATTCGCATGGTATATGCGGGGGCCCATATGCACCGCTATAATCGGCCGCTCAGCCTTCATCCCGGAGTAATTCCCGTGCAGGAAAATCGTCCCGCCGTCCGCCCCGCCCAACGCTTCAATCCTCGCCAGGTGCAGGCATGAAGGGCGATTTCCTGACCTTTCTCGGCCGCAATATTCTCAAGCTGCGTTACCGGGTCCGTATCGAGGGGCTGGACGCCATCCTGGCCAAGGGCAACCGGGGCATCCTGCTGCTTCCCAATCACCCGGCCTATCTCGATCCGGTCATCCTGCTGACCAATTTTTTCCCGTATCTTCACCCGCACATCCTCGCCGACAAGGACAACATGGCCAAGCCCGTTGTCCGGCGCCTGGTCGATCGCATCGGCATCAAGCCGATCCCCGATCCCTCGCTCCATGGCGAAGCCTCGCTGGCGGAAGTGGCGCAGGTGATCCGGACGTGCAGCGAGGATTTACGCCGGGGCGAAAATTACATGCTCTACCCGGCCGGCCACATTTACCTTAGCCGCTTCGAGGACCTGGGGGCGAACAGCGCCGTTGAGACCATCCTCTCCCAAGCGCCCGAAGCGCGGATCGTGCTGGCGCGGACCACGGGCCTCTGGGGCAGCAGCTTTTCCAAGGCCATTGAGCGGCAGCCGGATTGGGGCAAGTGCATCCTCCGGGGTTTCCGCGCCCTGCTGGGGAATTTCCTCTTCTTCGGACCGCGCCGCGATGTGCGCATCGAACTCTTCGAGCCGACGGATTTCCCGCGCAGCCAGGGCCGGATCGCCATGAACCGGTACATGGAAGCCTTCTACAACCAGAATGCCCCAGGAGCGCGCTACATCCCTTACACCCTCTGGGAGCGCGGCGGTCCGCGCGACCTTCCCGAACCGGTGCAACAGCGGATCGAAGGCAATCCGCAAGAGGTGCCGGCCTCCATCCGCGAGCAGGTTCAAGCGAAGCTGGCCGACCTCTCCGGCAAGACGGAATTGCCCGACAGCGCCATGCTGGCGCGCGATATCGGCCTCGACAGCCTGAACCGCATGGAACTGCTGATCTGGATCGAGCGCGAATTCGGCCACCCGGTTCCCAACCCGGAAGCCCTCCAGACCGTCGGCGACTGCCTGCTGGCCGCCTGTGGCAAGGCGGCGGGCGCGGTCCAGGCCGCGCTCAAGCCACCTACGCCGAACTGGTTCGAGGAAAGCCTGCCCATGGAAATCCCCCCGGGCGACACCTTGGCCGAGGTTTTCCTCCGCCAGGCCGCGCGGGGTCCCGATCGCGTCGCCGTGGCTGACCAGCAGGGCGGGCAGAAAACCTATCGCGACCTGCTGACCGCCATCTGCGTTCTCAAGCCGCACATCGCCGCCCTGCCGGACGAGCGCGTCGGCATCATGCTCCCCGCTTCGGTCGCTGCCGTGGTCACCTATCTGGCCGTGCTCTTCTCGGGCAAGGTGCCGGTCCTGGTCAATTGGACGGCAGGTTCGCGTAACCTCGTCCATGGGCTGGAATTGCTGAGGGTGAATCGCGTGCTGACCTCCGCGCAGCTCGTTTCCAAGGTCGAATCCATGGGCTCGGACCTCTCGGCAATCCGCGAGCGCTTCTGGATGCTGGAAGACCTGGGCAAGTCGCTCACACGCGGCGAGAAACTGCTGGCCTTCCTGCGGGCGAAGTTTTCCTGGCATGGCCTGGAGAAGGTCGCCATTCCCGAAACGGCGGTGGTCATTTTCACCAGCGGCAGCGAAAACCTGCCCAAGGCCGTTCCGCTCACCCACCGCAACCTGCTCTGCAATGTGCGCGACCTGCTGGCGCTGTTCCAGCTCGAACGGCGCGAGCGCATGATCGGTTTCCTGCCGCCCTTCCATTCCTTCGGCCTGACCGGGACCATGCTGCTTCCCCTCTGCGCCGGATTGCCGGTGGTCTATTTCCCCAATCCCACCGACGGCGGCATGCTGGCGCGCCTGGTTGAAGCCTACCGTGTCACCATGCTGATCGGCACGCCGACCTTCCTCGCCGGCATCGTCCGTTCGGCTTCGGACGCGCAACTGGCGCCGCTGCGCATGGTCATCACCGGCGCCGAGAAATGCCCGGAATCGCTGTACGAGGTGTTGGCGCGCCGCTCGCCGGACATGCGCGTGCTGGAAGGCTATGGCATCACCGAATGCTCGCCGGTGCTGAGCGTCAATCGCTTCGAGGCGCCAAAGAGCGGCACCATCGGCAAACCGCTGCCGAGCGTCGAACACTGCCTGATCGACCTCGATAGCGGCACACCGGCGGCGCCCGGAAAGGCCGGCATGCTCCTGGTCCGCGGCCCGAGCATCTTCGGCGGCTATCTCAATCACGAGGGCGAATCGCCCTTCGTCGAATTCGCCGGGAAGACCTGGTATCGCACCGGCGACCTCGTCCGCGAAGATAGCGACGGAACGCTGGTCTTCACCGGCCGCCTCAAGCGCTTCGTCAAGCTCGGCGGCGAAATGGTCTCGCTGCCTGCGGTCGAGGAAGCACTGCTCCAGCACTTCACCCGCGAGGATGATCGCGAAGCGCCGTTAGCGGTGGAATCGACGCCCTCGGAAGACCAGCCAGAACTCGTCCTCTTCAGCATCCGCCCCATTAGCCGCGAAGAGGCGAATGCGGTCATCGGCCAAACCGGCCTGAGCCCGCTGCATTTCATCCGGCGGGTGTGCACGGTGGAGAAGATTCCGGTACTGGGCACCGGCAAAACCGACTATCGCGCCCTGAAAGCGCTGCTTTCGTGACCGGTTGCTGAAAACGGATTCGCGGCTGGCGCCGCATAAGAAAACCAAAAAGGGAATCAAATGGAAATTCCACAGTGGGCATTGCGGGCAGTGCTAATCGTCCTGGCGCTGATCGCCTGGTTCTGGACCCAGGGGCTGATCGGCAAACGCGCTTTCCCGGAGGGGCGCATCGGCGACGCGGTGCTCGATTTCACCGCCCCGCTCAACCGTTACCTTCTCGACCACCCGGCCTGGGCGAACCGCCTGCTCATCGTCACCTCGGCGCTGATCGATTTACTGGGTATTTTTCTCATCGTGCTCGCCGTCTTCGGCCCGAGCCTGCGCCCCTTTCTCGGGCTCATCATCCTCTTTTCGCTGCGCCAACTCTGCCAGGGCCTCTGTTCCCTGCCGCCGCCGGAAGGCATGATCTGGCGCCACCCGGGCTTTCCGTCCATTCTGGTCACCTACGGCACGGCGTCGGACCTGTTTTTCTCCGGTCACACTGCCATCGCCGTCTATGGTTGTCTTGAACTCGCGAACGCCGGCGGAGTTATCGGCGCGATTGCCGGCGGTGTCATCGCCGTCGTGGAAATCTGTACGGTATTGATCCTGCGCGCCCATTACACCATGGACGTCTTTACTGGCGCCGTCACCGCCCTGTGGGTCTGGTGTGTGGCGTCCTACCTCGCGCCCAAGCTCGACCCGCTTGTTCTCGCTTGGCTGGCTTAGGACTACACACCGCTATGCGCGGGCTGGCATAGCACTGTCCGGAAGGACTGGAAGCCCGCTTCGCTGACGAGTCCTTGCATGCGCTCGAAGAAGGCGGAAAGTTGCGGGCCGTGTTTCGACCTGAATTCGCTGCTGTTGCCGGCGATCTCGAGTTCGTTGGCAAGGATCAGTTCGCAGAGATCCTTGAGCTGGCTGGTCGAGATTTCATATTCGGCGGATCGGAAACGGTCCGCGAATTGCAGTTGCGCGCCACGGCCGATGCGCGGGTAGAAAACGGCGCGATCGCAGGCGCCATAAAGATAAGCAAGTTCTTCGGCCTCGGGCCCGATCAGTTCGGCAACACGAGCGCGGCCATCCAACCCAGTCAAAGCGGGATTGAAGCCGTCCGTGCCATAAACGGCATGGTAGAGCCCGGCGCTGCCAAGCGCCTGGCGGGCGCCCCATGCGCGCAGCAACGACTCGACTCCCCGCAGATGGGCTTCCAACGAGCCGTTGAGATGCTGAAACTCGCCGGCTCCCATAGCCTGCAATTGGGCAAAGAGATCTTTCGGGGCCGAAGTGGTCATGTATTTGATGTCCGATGAGCAACACATTGGGCAAAAAAAGGGGCATCGACGTCGCGCAAAAAATTGGACGTGACCGCATTGAAAGAGTTCTGGGATCGAATCGGCGCCTCGCCACTGAACCGAAAGAAATCCACCCGTTTGATTCTCAAAAATCATCGATCGCCCACCTGCCCCGTGCCAAAAATGCCCGGGATTTTTGCGGAGTCAATTCATTGCCGGTATAGTCGGGCACCTCTTCCATCCGTCCTGACATCATGCAGTTCACCGCCAGCCTTGCCGCCGCCTGGGAAAAGAACAATTCGCTCCTCTGCGTCGGCCTCGACCCCGATCCGGCGAAGTTTCCCGCCCACCTCAAGGGCCGGGACGACGCCATTTTCGAGTTCTGCAAAGGCATCGCCGATGCCACCGCCGACCTCGTCTGCTGCTTCAAGCCGCAGATCGCCTATTTCGCCGCCCGTCGCGCCGAGGACCAGCTTGAAGCGCTGATCGCCCACATCCACGAAAAGCATCCTGGCGTTCCGGTCATTCTCGATGCCAAGCGGGGCGACATCGGCAGCACTGCCGAGCAGTACGCCGTCGAAGCGTTCGAGCGCTTCAAGGCCGACGCCATCACCGTCAATCCCTACATGGGCAAGGATTCGATTGAGCCTTACCTGGCTTACCCGGACAAGGGCGTCATCCTGCTTTGCCGCACCTCCAACCCGGGCGGCAGCGACCTGCAGTTCCTCGACGTCGGCGGCGAAAAACTCTATGAGCGCGTCGCCCGGCTGGTGTCGCAGGAGTGGAACACGACCGGTCAATGCGCCTTGGTCGTCGGCGCCACCTTCCCGGGCGAGATCGCCCGGGTGCGGGAAATCGTCGGTGACCTGCCGTTGCTGGTGCCCGGCATCGGCGCCCAAGGCGGCGACATCGAGGCGACCATGAAGGCCGGCCGCACCGCCAATGGCATCGGGCTGATGATCAACTCCTCCCGCGCCATCCTCTACGCCGGCAAGGACGAAGCCTTCGCCGAAGCGGCGCGCCGCGTGGCGCTGGAAACGCGCGACGCCATCAATCGTCATCGCTGATTTGTTGCGCGCCTTACTTTTCCTTGCCGCCCTGCTGGGCTGCACCGCCGCCGGCGCACTGCCGACCAACGCGCCGGTGCCCGGCGGGGTTGCGGTTATCTCCTTGGGCGAGAGCGCCCGCACGCCCACCGCCCGCTGGAATGACCAGCCGCTGGCCGTGGCCAAAGCGGATGGCCGCTGGTTCGCCTTGCTCGGCATTCCGCTGGAAACGGAGCCAGGCCGTTTGCAAATCCTGGTCGATGGCGAACGGCGAATCGAGGTCGAGGTCCGGCCCAAGGCCTATCCCACCCAGCGGCTGCGCATCCGCGACACCAACAAGGTGACACCGAGTGCCGAGGATATGGCCCGCATCGAAGCGGAGAAGGCGGTGACGGACAAGCTCAAGCGGCGGTTCACTTCCATCGCCATGGACAGCGACTTCGCCCTGCCCGCCAACGGTCCCCTCTCCTCCCGCTTTGGCCTGCGCCGCATCTTCAACGGCCTACCACGCGCCCCGCATGCCGGGCTGGACCTCAAAGTCGCGGCCGGCACACCCATCGTCGCGCCCGCGCCGGGCACTGTCGTGGATACCGGCAGCTACTTCTTCAACGGCAATACGGTTTTTCTTGACCACGGGCAGGGATTGATCAGCGCCTACATGCACCTTTCGCGCATCGACGTGGTGCCGGGCCAGCGCGTCGAGCGCGGCAAGATCCTTGGCGCCGCCGGCGCCACCGGCCGGGCGACCGGCCCGCATCTGCATTGGGCGGTGTTACTCAACGGCACCTCGGTCGATCCGGAACTGTTTCTTCCTGAACGCTGAAACCTTGTCATTACAAGGGCATCCGGGCGCCGTGCGCAACACCTGTTTGCCAAATGACAGCGATGGGCGAGAATGTCGGCACTTCGGCCTTCCCGCCCATGGACAACCTCATTCGCGACAACGCTCCGCTGGAACTTTACGCCTGGCTCGACGCCGATTGCGATCTGCCGGGTTGGGACATTCTCACCGGCAGCCCTTTCGGCGCCTCGCTCGGGTCGCCCGCGGGTGGTATGCCGCTCCCGGCGGACGACCAGTTGCTGGCGGTACAGAACTACTTCGCCGAATACCATCTTGAATATTTCCGCCAGCGCCGTTTCGACCAGTTTCCCAGCCGTCTGCACGCCTTGATCCTGTTCGCGACGCGCACCGACGCCGAGACCTTTCGCAAGAAGCATCCGGAACGGGTGTTCGGCAAGGAATTGATTTGCGCCAGGACCAAGGGCGACTATCTCTGTTCCTTCCATGACGCGAGTTGGCTCGACTACCTGCGCCTGCCGCATAGCCTCGGGCTCTCGGCGCTCGACGAGGTGGCCAACTACTACTGGTCGGGAACGCTGGTCGAGGAAATCGGGCTCACCTTCATGGATGGCCCCTGGCGAGAGCCCCCGGTGATCGAGGCGCTTTTCCAGGGTACGCTGGAGCCGGTACGCAGCCCGCAACGCTCGGGCTGGCTTCCCGGCTTTTCCTGATGCGAAGCAGGTGACCGCTAACCCAGAATCAGCCGCGCTGTCTGGTAGAAGGCAAAGCTGACCAGCCAGGCCACCATCAGCGGCCACGCCACTGAGAGCGCGGCGAATCCTAGACTCTTGCTCTCGCGCCGAATGGTGGCAACGCTCGACAGGCAGGGCGTGTAGATGATGATGAAGAGCATGAAGCTGTACGCCTGCACCCAATCCAGCCGGGCGGTCATGGCGGTGACCAGTTTGTCGTCGCCGGCCCCGTAGATCACCGCGAGGCCGCCGAGCACGATTTCCTTGGCGACGAATCCGAACAGCAGCGCCACGGAGAGGATCGAGTCGATGCCGATGGGCGAGAACACCGGTTGCAGCCAGTTTGCCAATTGTCCGGCCAGCGTGCCCGGGCTGGCGGGCGGCAGATCCAGCGGATAGTGGGTCAACACCCAGATCAGGAGCACGCCACCAAGGATGAAACCGGCCGCACCCTGAAGGAAATGGCGAGTCGAAAACAGGCCTTGGGTGATCAGGCTGCGCAATGTCGGCAGGCGGTAAGGGGGAAATTCCAGCAACATCGCCTCGTCGCTCTTGAAACGGCGCTTCCAGACCAGCGCCGTGATGAAGGCGATGACGAAGCTGACGCCATAGAAGCTCATCATCACCAGCGGCGCGATATGCACCGGGAAGAAAGCGCCGGTGATGAAAACGATGACCTGCAGCCGCGCCGAGCAGAGCGAAAAGGGAATGATGAGCAGCGACAACAGGCGTTGCGAACGTGAGCGGATGACGCGCGTGCCCATCAGCGCCGGCACATTGCAGCCAAGGCCCATCACCTGCATGACGAAGGCGCGGCCATCGAGACCAAGCCGCGACATGGCGCGGTCCATGAGGAAGGCGATGCGCGCAAGGTAGCCGCTGTCCTCCACCACCGCCATGAGCATGAAAAAGACGAGGATGATGGGCAGGAAAGTCAGCACTGTGCCAACGCCATCGACCAAGCCTTCAAGCACGAAGCTCTTCGTCACATCCGACCCACCGGCGAGCGCCGGCTCGAGCCAGCCATTGCGCGCCAGGTCGATCAGCCACTTCATGCCATCCTGCAGCGGCAGGCCAATGCCATAAACCGCCTGGAAAAGCAGATACATCATGACGACGAAAAGCGGCAATCCGAACCAGGGGTGCAGCAGGACGCGGTCGAGCTTGTCGGTCACCGTCGTCGGAATGATGTGCGGAAAATCGACGCCGGCGGCGACGATGCGCTCGGCCTCGGCTTCCAGCCGGTCGTCTTCGATAAGCAGGGTGTCGTGCTTGACGGAGAGCTGCTCTTCCGCCGCGGCCTTTTCGGTCAATAGCGCCTTCAGTTCGGCGATGCCGTCGCCGCGCTTGGCGCTGACCAGGCAAACCGGCACTTCAAGCATGGCCGAGAGGCGCGCAACATCGAGATGAATGCCCTGGTTCGCCGCCTCGTCCGCCATGTTGAGGGCGACGACGATGGGCAACTGCAAGGCTTTCATTTGCAGCACGAGCGGCAACTGGCGCTCGATCTGGACGGCATTGAGCACCAACAGCAGCAGCGACACCGGCTCCTGTTCCAAGAAGTGGCGCACCAGGCGCTCGTCCTCGCCAAAGCCATGCAAGGAATAGAGCCCCGGTAAATCGACCATTTCCGTGGTGCGGCCACCGAGGATGGTACGGGCGGAAAGCAGATCGACGGTCATGCCCGGCCAGTTGGCGACCTTGGCATTGACGCCGGTGAGACGGCTGAAAAGCGTGGATTTACCGGTGTTGGGCATGCCGATGAAGGCGATGCGCCGACGGCTGGCGGCAGGCTTGGCCATGCTCATTCGCCCACTTCGATGCCGGCGGCCTCGCGCGGGCGAAGGATGAAATCGGTGTTGCCAGCGCGCACTTGCAGCGGCCCGCGCTTGCCGACGCGATGGATCAACGAAAGGCGGCGGCCTACCTTGACGCCCAACGCCGCAAGGCGCTCGCGCAATTCGAACGGCAGTTCGATGGCGACCACCGTTGCCGACTGGGTTGGAAGAAGCTGATCGAGTGTCATGATCGGTAATCGAGAATAATTCGCATTGGCAATAATCATAGCACAAGACATTACGACCTTTGGGGTATTTTCCGCTTGGCGCAAAAACCGGCCGCCAAGCAAATATTCCTGCATGCGGTGCCGCGTATTTCATTGCAATAATGCTTGCCAAGAAGGCGCGATTCATTCGACCATCTGCTCTCTCAATACTTTAATCGCACCTCATGCCCGGCCTACTCTCAAAACCGCTGGTCCGCCGCCTGGCGCTGGCGCTGCTGGTCATCGTCATCATTGCCATCGTGATCGCCTGGATTGCCCGCCCCAAGCCCATCTCCGTGGTACTCAAGGCGGTCGATAGCGGCAAGGTCGAATCCACTGTCGCCAACACCCGCGCCGGCACGGTCGAGGCCTGCCAACGCACCAAGCTCTCGCCCATCATGGGCGGGCGCATCGAGTTCCTCGGCGTCAAGGAAGGCGACAAGGTCAAGAAGGGCCAACTCCTGATGAAATTGTGGAACGACGACCAGCAGGCGCAGAGCGCCGTGGCCGAAGCCCAGCGCGTCACCGCCGAGAAGCGCGTGACCGAGGCCTGCGTCGTCGCCAGCAACGCCGAACGTGAGGCCCAACGCCAAACCGAATTGCGCCAGCGCGGCTTCGTCTCTTCCACCCGGGAGGAAGCGGCCCGCACCGAGGCGCTCGCCCGCCGCGCCGCCTGCGAGACGGCCAAGTCCGACGTGGTACAGGCCAGCACGCGCCTCAAGGCCACCAAGGTCGATCAGGGCCGCACCGTGCTCTATGCGCCTTTCGACGGCACCATCGCCAAGATCGTCGGCGAGCTGGGCGAATACTCGACCCCCTCGCCGCCCGGGGTGCAGACGCCGCCGGCCATCGACCTCATCGACGAGAGCTGCCTCTACGTCAAGGCGCCGATGGACGAAGTCGATGCGCCGAAGATCAAGGTCGGGCAAGTCGTGCGCATCACCCTCGACGCCCTGCCCAAGCGCATTTTCCCCGGCAAGGTGAAGCGCGTGGCGCCCTATGTTTCGGCGGTGGAGAAACAGGCGCGCACGGTCGATATCGAAGTCGATTTCGATCAACCGGAGAGCGCCGGGCACCTGCTGGTGGGCTACAGCGCCGACGTGGAAGTGCTGCTCGAAGGCCGCGAGAACATCCTGCGCGTGCCCACCGCCGCCATTCAGGAGGGCGGCCGGGTGCTGATTTACAACCCGGACAGCGGCAAGTTGGAGGAGCGCAAAATCAAGGCTGGCCTCGCCAACTGGGAATATACGGAGGTGCTGGAAGGGCTCAAGGCCGGCGACCGCATCGCCACCTCGCTCGAGCGCGAGGGGGTCAAGGCCGGCGCGCGCGTGGTGCCGGACGAGAAGGCCGCCGGCACCGCCGCCGCAAAATAGCCATGGCGCTGATTGAATTGCGCGGCATCGAGCGCGTCTTCCAGCTCGGCGATAGCAGCGTGCATGCACTCGCCGGGCTCGATCTCGACATCGCCGCCGGCGAATACGCGGCGGTGATGGGCCCCTCCGGCTCGGGCAAATCCACCCTGCTCAACCTGCTCGGCCTGCTCGACCGGCCCGACATCGGCACCTATCGCCTTGAAGGACGCGATGTCACCACCCTGTCGCCAGCCGAACAGGCGCGCGTGCGCAGCGAGCGTATCGGCTTCGTTTTCCAGAGCTTCCATCTGGTACCGCGCCTGACCGCAGCCGAAAACGTCGCCCTGCCGATGATGCTGGCCGGCCTGCCGGCGAAGGAGCGCAACGCCCGCGTCGCCCAGGCGCTCAAGGACTTTGGCCTGGAGAACCGCGCCGATCATCGTCCCGACCAGCTTTCCGGCGGCCAGCGCCAGCGCGTCGCCATCGCCCGCGCCACCATCATGCGCCCCGCCCTGCTGTTGGCCGACGAACCGACCGGCAATCTCGACCGCCACACCGGCGACGAAGTCATCCGCCTGCTGGAGGAACTCAACGCCCGCGGCGTTACTCTCATCATCGTCACCCATGACCAGACCCTCGGTGCCCGCGCCCGACGTCAGCTGGTGATGGAGGACGGGCACCTCATCCGCGACGTCAAACAGGCTGGCGGGAATACGCCGGAAAGCGCCGACGGCCCTGCTTCTTCGCTGCCGCGCGGATAAGCAGGCATGCGCTTCTTCGACACCCTCCGCTTCGCCCGCGACGCCGCCACCGGCTATCCGCTGCGGACGGCGCTGTCAGTGCTGGCAATGGCCATCGGCGTCGCCTCGGTGGTGGTGCTGACGGCGCTCGGCGACGGCGCCCGGCGCTATGTGGTCGGCCAGTTTTCCTCGCTCGGCACCAACCTCGTCATCGTTCTGCCGGGCCGCTCGGGCACCGGCGGCTTCAATCCGGCAAACGCCATCACCACAACGCCGCGCGACCTCACCATCAACGATGCCGCCGCACTGCAGCGGGCGCCGGCGGTGAAGCGCCTCGCACCGCTGATCGTCGGCACCTCCGAAATCAACTTCGGCGGCCGCCTGCGTGAAGTCATGGTTGCCGGTTCGACTTCGCAATTCCTGGAGGTGCGAAACTTCGTCATGGCGCAAGGCAGCTTCCTGCCCGAAGACGACTGGAACCGTGGCGCGCCGGTTGCGGTGATCGGCGCCAAGATCCGCGACGAGCTTTTCGGCGGCCAGCCGGCGGTCGGCCAGCTGACGCGCATCGGCGACCGGCGCGTGCGCATCGTCGGCGTCCTGGGTTCAACCGGCCAGGGGCTGGGCATGAATACCGACGAGCTGGTCATCGTTCCGGTGGCGCTGGCGCAGGCCATGTTCAACTCCAACACCCTGTTCCGCATCATGGTCGAAGCGCGCAGTCGCGAGGCCATTCCGGCGGCGAAGGCGCAAGTGAGCGAAATCCTCAAACAGCGCCATGGCGGCGAGGAGGACGTCACCGTCATCACCCAGGATGCCGTGCTCGCCACCTTCGATCGACTGCTCGGCGCCCTGACCCTGGCGGTTGGCGGCATCGCCGCAATCAGTCTGGCGGTCGCCGGCATCCTGGTGATGAACGTGATGTTGGTCGCAGTCGCCCAGCGTACCGGCGAAATCGGCCTGCTCAAGGCGCTCGGCGCCACCGGCGCCGACATCCGCTGGGCTTTCCTGGCCGAAGCCTCCTTGCTGTCGGCCGTCGGCGCCATCGCTGGCTACCTGCTCGGGCAACTGGGTGCGGCGATCATCCGCGCCGCCTTCCCGATCTTCCCGGCCTATCCGCCGGATTGGGCGGTCTTCGCCGGACTCGGTACGGCGCTGGCGACCGGCCTGCTCTTCGGCGTCATGCCG
>JAPUEC010000089.1:0-1067 GCA_027492775.1 Rhodocyclaceae bacterium | reverse complement strand
GCACTGATCCAGATGCTGCTCGCCGACGCCCTCCGCCTCTCCATCCGCGCCGTCACCGCCCAGCGCCTGAGGAGCTTCCTGACCCTGCTCGGCATCGCCGTCGGCATCGCCGCCGTCATCCTCCTCACCTCCATCGGCGAAGGCATCCACCGCTTCGTCCTGGCCGAATTCAGCCAGTTCGGCACCAACGTCATCGGCGTTCACCCCGGCAAAACCAAGACCGGCGGCGCCGCCGCTTCCGGCCTGCCCTCGAGTGCCCGGCCGCTGACGCTGGAAGATGCGCGTTCGCTCGCCACCCTGCCGCATGTCATCGCCGTCACCCCGAGCACCTGGGGCAATGCCGAGGTCGGCGGCAACGGACGGGTGCGCCGCACCAGCGTCTATGGCGTTGGTCCGGAGATGCTGACCGTCTTCAAAGGCAAGGTGCGCGCCGGCCAGTTCCTGCCGGCCGAGGATGCCGAAAATGCCCGCGCCCTGGTGGTGCTGGGGCCGAAGCTGAAAAACGAACTTTTCGGCGTCGAAAACGCCCTGGGCGCGCGGCTGCGCATCGGCACCGACCAGTTCCGCGTCATCGGCGTGCTGGAAGCGAAAGGGCAATTCCTCGGCATCGACCTCGACGACACCGCCTTCATCCCGGCGGCGCGGGCATTGGAAATCTTCAACCGCGACGGCCTCAATGAAATCGACGTCGCCGCCGAGGAAGGCGTGCCTTCGGCCAAAGTCGCCGCCGCCGTCAAGGAACGCATGATCGCTCGCCATGGGCGCGAGGATTTCACCATCGTCACCCAGGAAGAAATGCTCGCTACCCTCTCCAGCATTCTCAACGTCCTGACCATGGCGGTCGGCGCGCTCGGCGGCATTTCGCTGCTGGTGGGCGGCGTCGGCATCGTCACCATCATGACCATTGCGGTGACCGAGCGCACCAACGAAATCGGCCTGCTGGTCGCTCTCGGCGCGCAGCGGCGAACCATTCTCGGATTATTTCTGGGTGAGGCGGTGGCGCTGGCGGCGACTGGCGGGGTCATGGGCTTGCTGTTGGGAATCGGCCTGGCGCAGCTAATCCAGTT
>JAPUEC010000088.1 GCA_027492775.1 Rhodocyclaceae bacterium | reverse complement strand
ACCGCGTCGTAGTCATGGCGGGCGCTAATTTTCCTTTTGAGGCCATCGCCAAGCTCACCACGCGAGGCGAGCTCGGCTCGCGTACGCATTTTTGTCCAATGCTCAGGGTCGGCAATCGTTCGCGCCAATTCGAACTGGACAAATCCCTTTAGCCCCGAATCGGACTTGGGCGAGCTGGTTTTCTTCGCGGCGGATGGCGCTGGCGCATCGTCGTCATCGCCAAAGAGGGCACTTCGGCTCGTCGCCGCTGCGCCCGTTTTGTCCTGCGCCCCCGAAACCTTCTTTTCATCCGCATCAGCGCCAAACGCCGCAGATGCGGCAAGCACCAAAATGATTGCGCTGACGGCGCGGAACTGCGGCGGCCACGGCATCTTCACTTCTTCCACCTGAGCGATCGGCTTACTCTTCAACGGATTTCCCTCCTGATACTTGTGATGAATTGCGGACACGAACCAGATTCCATTTACGTTCCTGATTTCTCACGCCCAACGCCGTCACCGCGCCATCCTCCATGCGGATGACGCGATCGGCAACCCGGATCACCCGCTTGTCGTGCGTTGAAAAAATGAAAGTGGTGTTCATGCGCTGGTTGATCGACTTCATCAACTGAAGAATCTCGATCCCCGTGTTTTTATCCAGGTTGGCGGTGGGTTCGTCGGCCAAGACGATTTTGGGCATCACCGCCAGCGCCCGGGCAATGGCGACGCGTTGTCGTTGGCCGCCGCTGAGCTGATTCGGACGGTGATCCGCATACTTAGCAAGGCCAACCATATCGAGAAAATATGCAACCCGGCGATTCCGTTCCTTCACCGAAATGTCCTTACGCTGCAGTAAGGGATATTCAACATTCTCTGCTGCGGAGAGCACTGGAAGGAGGTTGAATGTCTGGAAAATAAAACCAATCGATCTCGCCCGCAAATCCGCTAATTGATCGCTTGATTTGGTGCTAATATCTTCATCGTTAATGAATATTTTCCCGCAGGTGGGGCGGTCAATGCAGCCGATAAGATTCAGGAGAGTGGTTTTCCCACTTCCCGATGGCCCGGAGATGGCTAAAAAAACACCTGCCTCGATGGACAATGAAATTTCGTCGAGCGCACGAACGACCTGCTCGCCGAGAAGATAGTCTTTTGTTACCTGTTCGATCCTGACGACGTTCATTTTTATGCAGCCATAACCGGCATTAAAAAAATCAACGCAGCCAACCCAGAGGTTTCGCAAACCATGTCAATGATCCCCATCTCTGTCAGATTAAAAACATTACTTGCTGCATTGCTATTTGGAACCGGATCCCTCGTCTTTTCGCAGGAATCGAGCACGGCATCCAATGAGAATAATGCTGCTGGCAGTATAGTGGAAAAAGCGGACCAAATTCGCTTTCCCGCTGAGGGTTTTCAGGTGGATGTTGCCATTACCACGACTGGCAAGAATAAGGAACCGGACGTTAGAAAATACAGGGTGCTGTCCAAGGGCAATGAGAATACCGTGGTGATGGTGACGGAGCCGGCGGCCGACAAGGGCCAGATTATCCTGATGAAGGGGCATGACCTTTGGGTGTTCATGCCCGACGTGTCTCAGCCGGTGCGCATTTCGCTCGCGCAGCGCCTTACCGGGCAGGTGGCCAACGGAGACCTCGCGCGGGCCAATTTTTCAGGCGACTATTCCGCCAAAATATTACGTTCAGAAAATATCAGCGGCGAAAATTACCACGTTCTCGAGTTAAAGGCGCTCGACCGATCTATTACGTATCCGAGAGTGGTTTACTGGGTAAATCAGAAAACTTTTGCGCCATTGCAAGCGGAGTTCTACTCGCTTTCGAACCGATTATTAAAAAAGTGCAAATATGAAGACTATCAGACCATGGCAGGAAAGCTGCGCCCATCTCGCCTGGTGATGGAGGACCCGCTTCACGGCGGCGAACAATCCGTTCTTCAATATTCCGGGATGCGTCTGCGGGAACTTCCAGATAAAATATTCACCAAGGATTACCTTAAGAAACTTGAGTAACTTTAATACATTGGCATTGTAATTTTTTTGCCATCTTCAATGCCCTGCGGATTTGTATGGATATTTTCAAAAAGGGCTGTACTATTAGGTTATCAGGCGTATACGCTAAAACCATGCCTTTGGTAATAGTTTTCACCTGTTTTGCGGCATTATTGCGGTAATCTCGACCATAAATCTTCGTTGAAATCCGGCCATCGCAGCCAGAAAGGCGAGAGGTATGTTTCCCCCAGGCATGACCACTTTGAGTTTCAGCGAAGGCTATAAAAAGTACTTCGAGATCGTCCCTGCATTGACGGACGAATTAAAGTGGGAAAACTATCATTTGCGTCACGAGGTGTATTGCCGCGACCTCGGTTTCGAACGTCAACGCGCAGACGAGATCGAGGTCGACGACTATGATCGCCATTCCCTTCATTGCCTGATTCGCGCCGTGGCCGCGCAGATTTACGTCGGCTGCGCGCGGATCGTTCTCGCCGACCCGGAAGATCTTCGCCGCCCCCTGCCTTTTGAAGAAGCCTGCGCAGCGACACTGGATCGATCGATCATCGACCCGATGCGTTGCGATCGCAGAAAAATCGCCGAGATTTCGCGACTGGCCGTACTTGGACGTTACCGCCGCCGTAAAGGTGAAGCCACCAGGCCGATCGGGCTCGACGAAAATCTCGGCGAAGGCGAACGTCTTCGACTGCCCTACCTAACCTTGGGTCTGTATCTCGGCCTGATCGCCATGGCCCGACACCAGGGCATCGAAACGCTCTTTGTCTTGACGGAACCGCGGCTCGCGGCCGGGATTAGCCGCTTGGGCGTGGACGTCCAGCAAATAGGCGGCCCGATCGAGCATCGGGGAACGCGAATCCCTTCGATGATGAACGTGAAGCGCATCATCAAGGGGATGAACCCCTATGTGCGGCCGTTTTTCAACGTCATTTCCTCGGAAGTGGAAGCGGGGATAAGCGGCGGCGACCCGTCACGCGGCGGAGGCGCCTCGGTCGCCAAGCGCGCCTGAAGTCCGCAAGCGCTTGATTACTCCCGCCGCAGCCGCTTCGCAGGCGTTCAGCGTATTCTCGAACCCTTCGAGATTTCCATAATAGGGGTCGACCACGGCGCCGTCCGCACTTATGCCGGCGAATTGGAGAAACAGCGCCAGTTTTTGCTGGTGTTCCTGAGGACACATCCGCTTCAGATAGGAAAGATTGGTCTTGTCCATCGCGAGAATCCAATCAAAACGATCGAAATCCTCCAACACGATCTTTCTCGCCTTTTTTTCTCCAAAATCATAGCCCCTCCCCATGCCCACAGCCACCGCTCTGGGGTCGGGTGCCTCGCCAGCATGAGAACCATGCGTACCGGCAGACGCGAGCTCGACGGCCGTCTCAAGCCCTGCTTCGCTTAGACGCTTCCGTACCGCAACCTCCGCCAACGGTGAACGGCAGATATTTCCCATGCAAACCAACAGAATTCTGATCATCACACTCATCCAGAATCGCTCGGCCATGACGTCCGCGGGCCGGCGATGAAATATACTGTCATTTCCATCAATTCAAAAAATATCGGCAAAGGAACGTTCGATGCGATATCAACTCTGAGAACGAGAGACGATTGTCGATTTGCGCCTGCGTTTCCCCGATGCCTCCGCAACACCACGACCTTCAAAAACAACAGATATCGAAGAGGTTTCCTTGCAACTCCTTCCAGTGATTCTATCCGGCGGATCAGGCACGCGCCTTTGGCCGCTGTCCCGCGAAAAATATCCCAAGCAGCTTCTGCCTCTTGTTGGCGAGGACTCGATGCTGCAAGCCACCTTGCGCCGTACCGATGGTCTCGATGGCATTGATGAACCGCTCATTGTATGCAACGAGGAACACCGATTCGCCGTTGCCGAACAGATGCGCCTATTGGGAAAGCATGGCCAGATCGTGCTCGAGCCCTTTGGCAGAAATACAGCCCCCGCGCTGACGCTTGCTGCGCTGGCCGCGAGCGATAGTGGCAAGGACCCCATACTGCTGGTGATGCCCGCCGACCATGTCATCCAGAATGTCGAAGCGTTCCAGAAAGCCGTCAAGCAAGCCATCACACTCGCTGAAAAAGGCTACGCCGTCACCTTCGGCATTACCCCGGACTGCCCGGAAACCGGATACGGATATATCGAACAAGGCGCGCCGCTCCCCAACGCGGAGGGCAGCTTCAGCATCGCACGCTTCGTCGAAAAGCCCAACCTCGAAACCGCCCAAACTTATCTCGATGCCGGCAATTACCTGTGGAACAGCGGAATATTCGTCCTCCGTGTTTCGGTTTGGCTGAACGCGCTGAACAATTGCCGCCCCGACATATTGACCGCTTGCCAATCGGCGCTTCAGTCCAAGGGTTCGGACGGCGATTTCCTCCGCATCGATAAACAAGCCTTCGCTGAATGCCCCTCCGACTCGATCGATTATGCGGTCATGGAGAAACTTGCCGCCGGCGGCACTGACCTGCCGCCAGGCGCGGTGATTCCTTTGGCGGCGGGCTGGTCGGATGTCGGCGCCTGGGATTCGTTGTGGAAAGTGCTGCCCAAATGTTCGGAGGGCAACAGTTTGAGCGGCGACGTGATTTGCGAGGGCACCACCAACACGCTCGTCGTCGCGGGAAGCCGCCTGGTGGCGTGCGTGGGCGTGAGCAACCTGATCGTGGTGGAAACCGACGACGCCGTGCTTATTGCCCATCATGATGCCACGCAGGACGTCAAAAAAATTGTCGATCGGCTCAAGGCCGACGGCCGCACCGTGACACAATGGCATCGCAAGGTTCACCGCCCGTGGGGCTGGTACGACGGCGTGGACACGGGAGAACGCTTCCAGGTCAAGCGCATCATGGTGAAACCGGGCGCGTCCCTCTCCCTGCAAATGCACCACCACCGTGCTGAACACTGGATCGTGGTTTGCGGCACGGCCAGGGTGACGCGGGGCGAAGACTGCTTCCTCGTCTCCGAAAATCAATCGACCTATATTCCGCTAGGAACCCGTCACCGGCTTGAAAATCCGGGGCTGGTTCCGCTGGAAATCGTCGAGGTGCAATCCGGCAGCTATCTTGGGGAGGACGACATCGTACGCTTCGAGGACACTTATGGCAGACACTGAACGCCCGACCCGAGAGGTCATCCTGGTTACCGGCGGCGCCGGTTACATCGGCTCCCATACCGTGGTCGAGCTTTTACAGGCCGGTCATGAAATTCTCATCCTCGACAATTTCTGCAACAGTTCGCCCAAGGTCCTCGACCGCGTCGAGCAAATTACCGGCAAACGTCCTGCAGTGATTGAAGGCGATATCCGGGATGGCGATCTGCTGCGGCGGATTTTCGCCACCCACAGCGTCACTTCGGTCATCCACTTTGCCGGGCTCAAAGCGGTGGGCGAATCCGTGGCGCAACCGATGCGGTATTTCGACAACAACATCGTCGGCTCGCTGCGTCTCTTCGAGGCGATGTCCGAGGCCGGCGTCCGGCAACTGGTCTTCAGTTCTTCGGCCACGGTTTATGGCGACCCCGATAGCGTTCCCATCCGCGAGGACTTTCCGCTATCAGCCACCAATCCCTACGGCCGCAGCAAGTTGGTGATCGAAGACATGCTGCGCGACATCGCCCAAAGCGATCCGGGCTGGAAGATCGCGCTCCTGCGCTATTTCAATCCCGTCGGCGCGCATTCGAGCGGTTTGATCGGCGAAGACCCGCAGGGCATTCCGAACAACCTGATGCCTTACGTGGCCCAGGTCGCGGTTGGCCGGCGAGCCGAGCTCAATGTTTTTGGCAGCGATTACGACACCCCCGATGGAACCGGGGTGCGCGATTACATCCACGTGGTCGACCTCGCCCAAGGACACCTGGCGGCATTGAACGAACTGCCGCGCCAGGATGGCATCCTGACCGTGAATTTAGGCACCGGCCGAGGATACAGCGTGCTGGAAGTGGTCGCCGCGTTCGAACGCGCAAGCGGACGTCCGATCCCCTATCGGATCGCCCCCAGGCGGCCGGGAGATGTCGCCCTTTGTTATGCCGATGCGACGAAGGCAAAGTCCACACTTGGCTGGATCGCGAATTTCGACCTCGACGCGATGTGCACGGATGCCTGGCGTTGGCAGCAAGGGAACCCGGACGGCTTTGGCGCGTGACGAACGGCCTTGTCGATATTTCTTACAACCGCCATTCAATGATTGCAGCCGTCCGATACATCGAAAAGCTAAATTAGTGTAAACGCATGATTTATAATCACTGTGTATCGGCCGAGAACTATTGGCTTGTTTATTGCTTCTAATCGTTTAATTGAATTATCACAGCCGTTTCTATCCGAGCAGCGCCAGCATGCATCGCGGTGTTGCCTGAGGAGTTTGGTTTATGACTTGCCCCAACGAAAGCGAAGCCCCTGAAAACAAGCCCGTAACCACGTACGCCCAATCGCGGCGCCGCTTGTTGCGCGGAGGCTTGGCCGCCGCCCCTGTGTTGATGACCCTGGCCAACCGCCCGGCGTTCGGCGCCAATGGCGCGACACCCTCCGCGTTTGGGTCCATGAACGCAAGCCGCACGGATTCCGTGGTGGAGGCAACTGGCGTCAGTCCCGGTTACTGGAAAACGCACACTAACGCCTGGCCGAGCCCATACCGTGCGCTCCCGGGAGGCAACACCGCCGGCTTGGTCGCCGCCAGCGCCGCAACTTCCGCGACCCTGTTCGATGACGTATTCCCGGGCGGCCGTTTTCCGGGCAAGACGCTGCTGCAAATTCTCTCCCCGGAAAGCACCACGACCGGAAACAACGGTGGCAACGTCGCCGTCGCCCGCGCCATCGCCGCGGCGCTGCTCAATGCAGCCTCCGGCAGGACGAGCAGCATCCTCAATGTCGATCAGGTCAAGGCGATGTGGGTCGAGTTCGTCGACAAAGGCTATTACTCGCCGACCAACGGAATCAAGTGGTACGCCAATTACACTGAACCGATGCCGAGCAACCCGTATTACGGTGGCGGCATCATCGGCTACCTTAATACCACGTGGTCCTGAGGACGGCGGAACCGCCGTCGGGCGAACCACGCGAGATCATCTGGTACCCGAACGCTCCCCACGGATGGGTGCATAAAAGTTGGGACGGTAGCGAACTCGTTCTCTTCAGCGAGGAGACTGGAAACACGCACCTGCTCAGCCGCGATGGCGCCGAAGTTGCGTTCGAGCTGGCAAAAAACCCCCATGGCATTACCCTCTCGCGATTGACCGATTGCTTCGTCGGCGCGAATTTCGCGCACGACGAGCGGCAAGAGGTTGAAGAGGTCCTGCAGGCAGCTCTGCTAGAATTCCAACGTCTTGGATTAGCGGAACCTAAAATATCTTGATTGTTGCCGATCTTTCGCCGTCACAACTCGGAGAACGACTGGCGGGGAACGGTCTATGGCTGCAAACCGGACCGGTCATGGTCAGGATTCAATCCCGCTTTGAGCGGATCGCCAAGGGCATAGCGCTCCATTACCGCGCCCATGCCGTCGAAGACAATGCCCAGTTCGCGGATTTCCACGTCAGCCTGACGCCAGCGCAAAATTTGCGCCGGTGGTTTCGTCCGCAGGTGTTCTTCCACGTCGACGGCGACCCTCCCTTCAAGCCCTTGCCTGCGGACCAGGCCTTTCCCATGTTGGAATGGGGGCTGAACTGGTGCCTGTCAAACCACTGCCACCAATATCTCATCATCCATGCCGCCGTGGTCGAACGCAATGGCTTTGCCTTGCTGCTCCCCGCCCCGCCCGGCTCGGGAAAGAGCACGCTCTGCGCCGGACTGATCCATCACGGCTGGCGGCTGCTCTCCGACGAACTGACTCTGATCGACCCGGAAACCGCCAGCTTGCTGCCGATTCCCCGCCCCGTCAGCTTGAAGAATGCTTCGATCGAGGTTATCCGGCGTTTCGCATCCGCCGCCGTTCTGGGCCCGGTCGTCCACGAAACGACGAAGGGGCGCGTCGCGCACATGCAGCCCCCCCAAGACAGCGTCTGGCGCTCCGGCGAATCGGCGGTGCCGGGCTGGGTCGTCTTGCCCCGCTATGAATCGGACGCGCCCGCTCGGCTGGAGCCCTTGAGCCGCAGCAATGCCTTCATGCAACTCGCGGAAAACGCGTTCAACTACAACCTGCATGGACGACGCGGATTCGAAGCCTTGGGGCGTGTCATCGACACCTGCGATTGTTATCAATTCACCTACAGCCGGCTCGAAGACGCAGTCGGCATTTTCGCCGACTTGGCGGAACGACGTGGCGTCTGCGGCCAATGAGTCGGCCTGAAAACGATCTCGTCGCCCTGGCGCTGGTTTCTCCGGAATCCCTAGCGGAGTGGCCGCTCCGGGATTGGGATTTGTTCATTCGCCAGGCACGGCGCGCCGACCTGCTTCCGCGCATCGCCGCCCTTCTCGACCAGTGCGGGCAATTGAGCCGGGTTCCACCGGGACCACGGGCGCACCTCGACGCAGCGCTCGTCGTTGCCGAAGCTCAGAAAAAATCGGTTTTTCGTGAGATCGAGCAAGTGCGCCGCGCGCTCGCTTCGGTCGGACAGGAAACGCTGCTGCTCAAAGGTGCGGCCTACCTTGCCGCGGATCTGCCCGCAGCGCATGGCCGCATGTTCACCGACATCGACATCCTGGTCGCCAAGCCGGCGCTGCCCGAGGTGGAAGCGATATTGATGCAGGGCGGCTGGGCAACGACACATCACCATCCATACGATCAGCGCTACTACCGCCAGTGGATGCACGAGCTGCCGCCATTCCAGCACATCCGGCGGGGCACGGTACTCGATGTCCACCACCGCATTCTTCCGGAAACCGCACGTTTGCATCCGGATTCGGCCAAGCTGATCAGCGCGTCGCAACCGCTTGCCGATTACCCCGGCGTCCGGGTTCTAGCGCCGCCGGATATGGTTTTGCATAGCATGGCGCATCTCTTCCTCAACGAGGAGCTGAGCCATGGATTGCGCGACCTCTCCGACCTCGACCTGCTCCTGCGGCATTTCAGCCGCGATTCGGGATTCTGGGGGGCGCTGACCATGCGGGCGGTTGAGCTTTCCCTGACCCGCCCCGTTTTCTATGGGTTGCGCTACACCACCATGATCCTCGGCACGCCAGTCCCCGGCGAGGTGATCGAAGAAAGCCATAGATACGCTCCTCCATCGACGCTCCTGGCGTTGATGGATGCCCTCTGGAAGCGGGCGTTGCGCGCCCCCCACCCAAGCACGGCAGACGCTCTGGCACCGCTGGCGCTCAAGAGCCTTTATATCCGCGCGCACTGGTTGCGCATGCCGCCGCTCTTGCTGGTACGGCATCTTATTACCAAGAGCCTGATCACATCTGCTTGAGGTTGCGGAATTGCCCGCGCCCGGCCGATGGCGTGGCGATCGCCGGATCGTAGGGATGATCCGGCCGCTTGAAGACCTCCATGATGCGCTTAACGTAGCCGCGGGTCTCTTCGTAGGGCGGGACGCCCTTGAAACGCTCGACTGTCCGTTCGCCGGCGTTATAGGCGGCGGCCACCAAGGCGACATTGCCTTCGAAATAGGCCAACAACCAGCGCAGGTAAGACAAGCCGCCGCGAATATTCTGTTCGGGGTCGAAGGGCTTGCGGACGTTGAAGCGAACGGAGGTGCCGGGAATGAGCTGCATCAGGCCTTGGGCGTTCCTGGGCGAAACCGCCTTGGGATTGAAATTGGATTCCGCCCGGATCACCGCCAGCGCCAAGGCTGGCGAAACCCCGTATTCCGGCGCCAGCCGCTCCACCAGATCGATAATCTTCTTTTGACCAGGCGTCGGATTGCGGATGGCCTCCCCAGGACTTTCCACCACCGGGTCGATCAGGCACGCCGGAGCCTTGGCTGCCGGCTCACCGACGAAGCGCAACATATTCTGTGCTTGCTCATGCCCCTGCTTCGCCGCCAGCCTGAAAAAATACGCTGCCTTGGCATCGTTGCGATCGAGACCACGACCGTTGGCGTACATCCATCCCAAGTTGAACTGGGATTCAGCATCGCCCAGCCGGGCAGCTTCGCAATACAGGCGCGCCGCCTTTCCGGGGTTTCGCGCCACGCCCTCCGCATGCTCGAGCGAGCGCGCCTCGTCGCGTAAAGCGAGTATCTGGCTGGAGGGGCGGCCTTCGCGCGCTGCCACCAAGGAAGCGTTCAACAGCAAACCGCCAAGGAGGAGGATTGCGCAAACCCTTTGAATGAATACAGGAAAAGAGGCGCCACAACTCACGGCGCCTCTCGGAATTATTCCATCGTGAAACATCGGGAGTCTCTCCGCTGACGACCAGAAAATTAGACTCCCGGAAATCTCAGAGTTCCTTTTTCAACTTCTCGACTTCGGCCTGTTTGGGAAATTTATCGCCCAATTTGGTGAGCGTATCGAGTTGCTGACTGGCTTCCGACTTCTTCCCCGCCTTAACCATGACGCGGGCGAGATTGAGCCGAATTCCCGCATCCTGCGGCGCCAGTTCGATCGCCTTGCGTAGCAATTCGAGCGCCCGGCCGGTATCGCCCTTCTCCGCCAGCAGTACGCCGAGCGTATCCATGAAGGCCGGACGGTTGGGCGCCATCTTGTTAGCCTTTTCCGCGTACTCGATCGCCTTGCCGACATTGCCGGTCTGCCCGGTGACCCAGGCCAGGTTGTTGAGCGCCAGAACCTGATCAGGCTGGACCTCAAGAACGCTCTGATATTGGCGGGCAGCCGTAGCCCAGTCGCTCTTGGCGGTCGCCACATCGCCAAGGTGGAGGCGGAAAGCGGCATCCTTGGGGTGGCTCTTCAGCCATTCGTTCGCCCACCTGTCCGCCTCGGCGCTCTTGCCGGAAGCCAGATATGCGCTATGGAGGCGAATTGCCAACTCGGTGAATTGCGCCTTCTTCAAGCCATTTTGGTAGGCGGCGATTGCCGCCCCCCAGTCCTTGCTTGCGCCGGCGATGTCGCCTTCGAGCAGATAGCCCACCGGTTCGTTGGGCCGCTGCTTTTGAGCTTCCCGAGCAATGGCGGAGGCTTCCGCTTTTTTCCCGGCATCGACCAGCAGCAGGATCAAGCCGCGCTGCGCTTCGATCAGATCGGGCTTGATCGCCAGCGCCTTGCGCAGGTTTTCGGCCGCCTTGTCTTTTTCCTTGGCGGCAAGGTGGATTTCAGCCATGCGCAAGTAGGGTTGGGGGGAGTTCGGCTGGGTTGCCGCCAGCTTGCCGTAAGTGGCCAGAGCCTGGTTGGTCTCTCCGGCGGCTTGCTGCACGCGCCCCAGGGCGCTGACGATCTCGGGGCGATCCGGGAGCGCGGTCACCGCCTCCTGGGCGCTGGAGAGCGCCTTCTTGATGTCCTTGGTCGAGAGATAGAACTCGATTAGCGCCAACCGCGCCCGCGAATCGGTCGGGTTCGCGGCGACGGCTTTGTTGATGCTCGCAAGGACCTCGGCCGGAGGCGCTCCGGTCTGCGCCTTCAATTGCGCCAGCGCCAGCAGGGCCTGAATGTTGTTCGGCTCCGCCGTAAGCAGTGTCTCGAACCGCTTCTTGGCATCGTCCGGCTTGTTGCTGCGCATATCTAGCGTCGCTAGGCTCGTCGCCGCCGGCATATAGGCTGGATTGATCGCCAATGCGCGCTCGAAGCTCTTGCGCGCCCCGGCTTCATCCTTGTTCGCCAACTGGGCGCCGCCGCGTAATTGAAAAACCATCGGATTGTTCGGCTGCTTCTTTTCGAGCGCCGCGATGGCGGCGAGCGCCCGGTCGAACTCGTTGCGACGCAGATGCGCCGTAATCAAGGCCATATCCGCCGTTATGCCTGTATCCCAGGCGGCGATACCTTCGAGTTCGTTGAATGCGCCCGTCGAATCACCCTTGACCATGTGGGCGAGCGCGAGGGAGGTCTGTTTCTGCGCGTTCTTCGGATCGAGCTTCGCCGCCTTGACGAAATATTCCTCCGCCTTGGGCACGTTGCCGTTGAGCATGAAAACCTGTCCGGCGAGAACCATCATGTCCGAATCGCCTTCGATTGTCGGCAGCAGGGGTTCAAGCGTCGCCATCGCCTTGGAGGCCTGGCCGCTGCGCAGATAAAGCGCTGTCAGCAGGCGACGGGTGGCGCGCGAATCGGGAATCAGGCTGAGCGCCTTGGTCAGATAGCTTTCTGCCTGCACGAAGGAACCGAGCTGAAACTCGATTGCCCCGGCCAGTTCGAGCGCCGGCGGCGAATCGGGAGATTGCTTGAGCAGTTGCTGAATGCGGTCGCGGGCCCCCGTATAGTCCTTCTTGCGATACGCCAACTCTGCCTCAAGATACTGCGTCAGCCCATGACGGGGCGCTACTTTCTTCAGCCCTTCGAGCTGCTGGGCGGAAGCGTCCAGCTTGCCTTCGCGGTTAAGGAGGGAAACCAGAGCGAAGTGGGGCTGGGGATAGTCCGGCCGTGCCGCGATGGCCTTGCGGTAGGCCGACTCGGCGCCGTCCTTGTTGCCCTGACTTCGCAGCAGATCGCCCTGAAGCTTGAGCGCCTCGGCGTTTGCCGGGGTCTTTTGCAGAACCGTGCTGACCATGGTGAGCGCGCCGGGAATATCGCCTCCCGAAGCCGTCAGTTGCGCTTGCGCCACCAATGCCGGGCTGTAATCGGGCTTCACCGCCAAGGCCATGTTCAAGGCGGCCTTGGCCGCATCGCGGTTGCCCAGCGCGAGTTGAGCCAAGGCAAGCGAAGTTTGGAGATCGGCGTTGCTCTCCGGCGTCGCGAGCGTAGTCTTCGAAAATTCATCCACGGCCTTGCGGCCCTGGCCCGAGGCGATCATCGCTTTCGCCAGTAGCGGCACTACCTGATCCGCGGGGTATTTGTAATCGAGCGCCTTCTGCAATTCCACTTGGGCAGAGACCGGATCCCCACTATCGAGCAGAGCCTTGCCCAACAGGAAGCGCGCCTCGGGCAGTTCCGGATTCTTCTGCAGGGCATTCTTGATTTGGATGACAGCCGCCTTGTTGTCATTCTTGGCCATGTAGCTTTTGGCGGAAGCGAGCAAGGCATCGGGTTTTTCGCCGCCGCAGGCACTCAAAAGCAGCACCACCAGCAAAGAGGAAAGACAAGCAGCCTGGCGTAGTCGCGGGCATGTATTCATAGCAGCTCCAATCGAGAGATTTTGATTATTTCAGCCCAAAACGGTGCATGAGATCGTAAAGCGTGGGACGGCTGACGCCCAGAACATCGGCCGCCTTGACGATGTTTCCATTGACCCGTGCCAGCGCAGCGATCACCGCCCGCTTCTCGGCTTCGTCCCGAATACGGCGCAAGTCGAGCGATTCGCCTTCTTCATCGCCCGGAGCTTGCTGGCCATCGAGACCCATATCGTCCGCGTGAATCTGCTGACCGTCGGCCATGATGACCACGCGCTTGATGCAATTTTCGAGCTCGCGCACATTACCCGGCCAAAGATGGGATTCGATGGCACGTACCGCGTCCTCGGCCAGGCTCATCGAGCCCCGATTCTGTTCGAGCGCGAAACGTCGGACAAACCCATGCGCCAAGAGCGCGGCATCGCCGATGCGCTGACGTAGCGGCGGAATGTTGACCACGATTTCCGCCAGGCGATAGAAGAGGTCCTCCCGGAAGCGCCCTTCCTTGATCAAGCCCTTCAAGTCCTGGTGAGTCGCGCAGACGATGCGCACATCGACGGGAATCTCCTGGCGGCCGCCGATGCGTTCGACGACCCGCTCCTGCAAGAAGCGCAGCAGCTTTGCCTGGAGAGGCGGCGACAAATCGCCGATTTCATCGAGCATCAGCGTGCCGCGATGGGCGGTTTCGATCTTCCCGGGCGTGGTCTTGGCGGCTCCGGTAAAAGCGCCTTTTTCGTAGCCGAAGAGTTCGCTCTCCAACAGGTTTTCCGGGATGGCGGCGCAGTTGATGGCGACGAATCGCTCGCGGCGCCGCGGCGACGCCTCGTGCAACCCCCTGGCCAGCACTTCCTTGCCTGTCCCGCTTTCGCCCAATAGCAGCACCGTGGCATTGCTCGACGCCACTTTTTCGATGGTCCGGCAGATGCGCAGCATTTCCGGATCGCGCGTCACCAACCCCGAAAGTGCGTCCGGCTGATGCATTTCCATCAGGCGGCGGTTCTCCTGCTGCAATTCGTACAACCTGAACGCACGGTCGACGGTCAGCGCCAGCATTTCCGGTTCGAAGGGCTTCGCGAAGAAATCGTAGGCGCCGAGCGCAACGGCGCGCAAGGCGTTGTTGCGATCGTTCTGTCCGGTCAGGACGATGACTTTGGTATCCGGTGCGATCGCCAGCGTCTCCTCGAGAAGGCGAAATCCCTCCGAGACGGAATCGGGATCGGGAGGCAGGCCGAGGTCCATGGTGACGACCGCCGGCTGGTTGCGGCGGATTTGCGCCAGCGCGCTCTCGCGGTCGTCCGCTGCGATGGTCTCGTATTGATCGAACGACCAGCGGATTTGCTTTTGCAAGGCCGGATCGTCCTCGACAATGAGCAAGGGACGAAGTTTTTCCACGCTCATGCGGCCTCCTGCTGAAGGTCGGAACCCGCTTCCAGATAAAACAACGGCAAAAGCATCGTCACTTTCGTCCCCAAGTTTTCCTCACTTTCAACTTCGAGTTTTCCACCAAGCTCACGAACGTATTGCGAACTCTCATAAGCGCCGATTCCCATTCCGGCCGTCTTGGTGGTCTGGAACGGCTTGAACAAGCGTTCCCGTATGAATTCCGCGGACATTCCATGCCCGGTATCTCCGACCTCGACCGCCGCCTGACCGCCGCGCCGCTCCAGTTTCACCCACACCCGACCCTCGGAATCGGTGGCATCTAGCGCGTTTTGGACGAGGTGGTCGATCACCCTTTCCAGCCGTTCCTCATGGCCCCGGCTGATTACCGGTTCGGCGACATGCACTTCGAGCTTCCGCCCCTGCCCCGCCTTGGTCGCCTGGATATTGCGGATGGTGCGTGACAAATCGACGCCCACCGGCGTTCCCGGCGGAGTTGCGCCCTCCCGCAACTGCAACATCAGTTGCCGCATGCGGTCGACCGCGTGTTCGACCGTGCTCAGCATGTCCCGCTGGAACTCCGGATTCTGGCTGTGGCGCTCGGCATTCCTCAGCATCAGCGAAAGCTGGGTCACGATGTTTTTGAGGTCATGCACGACAAAAGCGGACATGCGGTTGAAGGCATCGAACTTGCGCACTTCGAGCAGGGTTTCCGTCGCTTGCATCAGCGCCAGGAAACTCGCCGCCTGGCGCCCAGCGGTCTTGAGCAGATCATTGACTTCCCAGTTCACCTCGACGGACGTTCGCGGGCTGGCGAGCACCACGAAGCCGATCATTTCCGTTCCCACCTCGAGCGGAACGATCAGCCAGGCGTTGGGAAGACGCGAGAGCCAGGATGGGATATCCATTTCCTGATAGCGCGAGGGATAACAACGATATTCCTCGAGATTCACGACCCATCCGCTTTCCTTCATGAACTGGCAGAGGCTGCAATCCCCGGTTTCGGATTCGATAACGGCCGGCATGTTCCAGCGCGCGAACTGGCGGTAAATTCCGCTATCGCTATCCTTCAGCCAGAGGCCGCCGGCCGGGCTTTCGAGGAGATCGGCCAGGCCGCGGATGACCTGCTGACCCATCGCTTGGGGCGAGCTTTGCGCCGACAGCGTCTGCGTGAAGCGCAGCCACTCTTCCCGGTAATCGTAGCGGTATGAAAAGAAGTGCTTCCCGACCATGACCCGCAGCTTTGCGCGCATGGCGCCGGAGAAAAAGAGCACCACCAGGATCATCAGCGCAGCGAAGGCTAGCGCGATCTGCAGGGCTCTTCCCCATTCGCCGCCGAAGTAGCGGACATAGTAACCCACGCCCGCCATGAACAGCAGGTAGCCCCCGGCAGTAACCAGCGTCGCCGAATGAAACACGGCCTTCTGCGACAGCCGGATATGCGACATCCAGTCGTGGCTTCGCAGTGTCGACATGAGCAGGAGCGGGATCACCAGCGCATGCACCAGGCCGCGGATGCCGAACGCATCGGGATCGACGCGATTGAAGAGCAGCGCCTCGGAATAAAGATAGAAATCGAAGAGAAATGCGCCCGCCAGGCCGAGGCAAAGTGGCTTGACGTTCCAGCGCGAATCGCTGGAGGCATTGCGGTAGAGTTGCTCGACCAGCATCAGCCCGATGACCGGGAGGGCGATGGAAAAAATCAGTTCAAGACGGGAAACAAGATCAGCCGAGAGGCCCGCAATGAGCAGGATGTCTAGGAGGCCACGTCCCGCCAACAGTACGATCGCAGCCTGCTTGAGCCACGAGGAGTTCTCCGCGGCCGGTGATTCGCCTTCCGGGGGATGAATCAGATAGAGGATGAAAAAACACCATCCCGCATATCGGAGCGTATCCGCCAACATGGCGGTGCCGAGAAAAGCATGCCCGCCGAACATGCCGAGGGCCCAGCCGGCAGCGCCCCAGACCGCGCTGAAGAATACGGCAATGAACATGCTGACGGCACGGTTTCCCGCCTGCCAGAGGTGCCTGGAAAACTGAAGGTAAAGCGCAAAGACACCGTATCCGAGGGCCGCGAGTCCATAACTCCAAATCAGGAGATAGACCGCGCTTTTATCCATGTTTTTTTAGCATCGCCGACCGAATCATTGCGCTCCTCGGGCCGTCAGCACAACCCAAACGGTTTCGAACAAAACGACGATATCGAGAAAGAGCGTATGGTTTTTAACGTAGTAGAGATCGTACTGAAGTTTCTCGGCCGCATCTTCAACGGAAGCGCCGTAAGGGTAGCGCACCTGGGCCCAACCCGTGACGCCCGGCTTGACGCTGTGACGGACGGCGTAAAAGGGGATTTTTGCAGTCAGCTGATCGACGAAGAAGGGACGCTCCGGCCGCGGACCAACCAAGCTCATATCGCCTTTGAGCACGCTGAAAAGCTGGGGCAATTCGTCAATTCGGAGCTTGCGGATAATGCGGCCGACGCGGGTCACACGGTCGTCGCCGGCAGTTGCCCAACGCGGCTTTCCGTCCTTTTCGGCGTCGGCACGCATGCTGCGGAATTTGATTACATTGAAAATCTTGCCATTGAGCCCCACCCGTTCCTGGCGATAGAGGATGGGAAAACCGCTCTCGAAGGCGATGGCCAGCGTCGTCAGCAACATGACCGGGCAGGCCAGGATGAGCAGGATGGTCGCGCAGATGATGTCAAAAATACGTTTAACGAGGGTGCGCTGGAAGCCCTGCGCGAATCCGTCGCCAAAAATCAGCCAGCCGGCATAAAGCGCATCCAGGCGGATTTGACCCAAGCTTTGCTCGAAATGGCTGGCG
>JAPUEC010000087.1 GCA_027492775.1 Rhodocyclaceae bacterium | reverse complement strand
TGAGGCCGTGGCGGTTGGCGAAAGCGGGCAGCAGGGCCAGGTCCGCGTCGCCCGAGCGGGCGACGATGAGCGGGTCGATCATGGTGGGCTCCAGAAGTGATTGGGGAAAAGGTTATCACAACCGTTTGGCGCGCTTGCCTGCCCGATTTGAATCGGTCATCATGCGGCGTCGCCATATGGCATTTTCATGATTTCCGGGTTCTCCCGGAAGTGCCCCGACCGGAAACACTCTCTCTTGAAAGAGCTTCAATTCATCGAACGCCGGCAAGCCGAATGGGCGGCGTGGGATCGCTACCTCGCTTCCTTCGGCAAGAAGGCGCGCGAAGCCGAGGCGGAACGCGCCGCGGCGCTGCCGCACGAGCGTCTGCCGGGCAGTTTCCGCCGTCTTTCCCGCGATTTGGCGCTGGCGCGCGACCGCCAGTATTCGGCGCAACTGGTCGAGGCCCTGCATCGGCGGGTGCTCGCCGCGCATCAGCGCATCTACGGCGCTGGCCGCGCCGGCGGTTCATCGCTGCTCGAATTCATCGCCGAGGGTTTCCCCCGCCTGGTGCGCCGCGAATGGCGCTGGCTGCTGGCCGCCTGCCTGCTCTTCTTCGTCCCCATTTTCGTCATGCTGGTGACGCTGCAAGTCCATCCGGAGGCGGTGTATTTCATCCTTTCGCCGGAACAGGTCGACCAGTTCCAGGCCATGTATTCGCCCGAGGCCAAGCATCTTGGGCGGCCGCGCTCGGCCTCGAACGAGTGGGCAATGTGGGGTTTCTACATCGCCAACAATGTGCGCATCGATTTCCAGTGCTTCGCCGGCGGCATCGCCTTCGGCGTCGGCGCCATTTTCTTCCTCTTCTACAACGGCCTGATGATCGGCACCACCGCCGGGCACCTCACCCAGCTCGGCTACATCACGACCTTCTGGGGTTTCGTCTCCGGCCACAGCGCCTTCGAACTCACCGGCGCCGCGCTCTCGGGCGCGGCCGGGTTGAAGCTCGGCTATGCGCTGGTTGCGCCCGGTAATCGCAGCCGCCTCGCGGCCTTGAAGGAAAGCGCCGCCACCGCCGTCGGGCTGCTCTACGGCGCCGCCACCCTGACCTTCCTCGCCGCTTTCATCGAAGCCTTCTGGTCGCCCAACCGCAGCATTCCCTTCGAGGTCAAGGTCGGCGTCGGCATTGCGCTCTGGGTTGTCACCTGGGCTTACCTCATGTTGGCCGGGCGGGGGCGCGATGCAGCTTGAACGCATCGCCGTCCAGCTCCGCCGGCGCACCGCCTGGGAAGCGCTCGACCTCGGCCACGCCATGCTCCGCGCCTGGGCTGGGCCGGCCTATCGCGTCTGGCTCGCGTTCTATGTGCCGCTTGGGGTCTTCGTCCTCGGCGTGCTCTCGCAGTGGCCGACCCTGGCGTTCTTTGTTTTCTGGTGGTTCAAGCCCGTCTTCGACCGCCTCCTGCTCTTCGCTTTCAGCCGCGCGCTGTTCGGCCATACCGCCACGGTGGGCGAGGTCTGGCGCGCCTTGCCGGGCATCCTGCGCGGACCTGGCCTGTTGTCTGCGCTCACCGTGCGGCGTTTCAGCATGGCGCGCTCCTTCAATCTTCCGGTCTGGCAGCTCGAAGGACAAAGCGGCGCTGCGGCGCGAGCACGCTTTCGCGTACTCGGGCGGCGCACGAGCGGCCATGCGGTGTGGCTCACCTTCGTCGGCGCCAACCTGGTCACCATTCTCGGCATCTCGCTGGTGATGCTGGTCGAGTTCCTGGCGCCCATCGGCACCAACGGCCTCTTTTCCTGGGCGGAATGGATGTCCGGCGACGTCGTGCCGTGGAAGATCTTCATCGTCAACGTGCTTTGGCTGGTGGCCGAGACACTGGTCGAGCCGCTCTACGTCGCCAGCGGCTTCGCCCTCTACCTCAATCGGCGCAGCGACCTCGAAGGCTGGGATATCGATATCGCCTTCCGCCGCCTCGCCGCCCGCCAGGCCGCCGCCCGAAGCGGTGCCCTGGGGGGACTGGTCGCGGCCTTCCTGCTTGCCGGCTGTCTCTTTGCCGCGCCGCCACCCGTCTCGGCGGCAGAAATTGCGCCTGCGCGCGGCACGCCTAAACAGGTGATCACCGAGGTATTGGCCGACCCGGTTTTCGGGCGCGACACCGAAGAAATGCGCTGGGTGCTCAAGGAAAAACCGGATAAGGAAAAAAAGAAAGACAGCAAGGCGCCGGATTCGGACTGGATGAAGGGCTTCCTCCGCTTTATTGATTTCATCGGCGAAATCATGCGTGGCGTGGTTTGGGTGATTGCCGCCTTGCTCGCGGCCGGGCTCATCTACCTGCTTATCCGCTACCGCGAATACTGGCTGCCGCAGCGGCGCGAACGGCCGTTGCCGCCCGAATTCCTGTTCGGGCTCGACGTGCGCCCGCAATCCTTGCCGGACGATGTCGCCGCGGCGGCTCGGGCGGCGCTCGCCGCCGGCCGGATCGAGGAAGCACTGAGCCTGCTCTATCGCGGCGCGCTGGTGGCATTGCTGCATCGCCTCGAGGTCGAATTCCGCGCCGGCGATACCGAGGACGATTGCCTGCGGCGGGTCGACCGGCGCCTGGTGGGCGAGGCCAATCGCTACTTCCGCCAGTTGCTCGACGCCTGGCGTCTGGTCGCCTATGGCCGCCAGACGCCGCCGCTGCCTGCGTTGCAAGGCCTGTGCGCCGAATGGCCGCGCTACTTCGGCTTGGGCGGGGAGGCGAAATGACCCGGCGCATCGTCTGGATCAGCGTCGCCGTGATTGTCTTTTTCGGGCTCGGTTGCCTCTGGTTCATAAACACTTTCGAGCAGCGTCCGGTCAAGACCCATACGCCCCCGGAGAGCGAAGCGCGCCGTAACCCCTATCTGGCGCTGGAACGCTTCCTCACCCGCATGGGTCGACCACTCGAGCGCCAGGGCGACGCCCGCTTCCTGGATGCCCTGCCGCTGGGCGGCGTCGTCATTCTCGACGTCAATCGCCGCGCCCAGCTGACGCCGGCTCGCATCGACCGGCTCCTCGCCTGGGTCGAGCGCGGCGGCTACCTGATCGCCGCCCCCGAACTGCCGGGGCTGGAAGACCCGGTACTGGCGCGCTTCCAGGTCAGCCGCTGGGGTGAGGCGCCAAAAAAGCCGCCGGTTGACGACGACGATGATGACGAATCTTCGCCCGCAAACTCGCCGGTAGGCGCCCCGGAACCATCGGCCGGCAATTCCCACCAGTGCCCGGTCGAAGACCCGCCGGCAGCACCCGCCGCGCTGCCTCCGGCACCGGCTCCCGCACCGGCTCCCGCACCGGCCGCGGCACCCGCGGCGCCGCCCAAACCCGGTGTTCCCGCCAAGCGCGCATCGCCGCCGCGTTCGGTCACGGTGCAGTTGCCGGGCGCTGCCCGGCAACTCAACGCCGCCTATTACACTCCGGGCTTGAAAATCGGCCGCCTGGCGCCGGCAGGGTCGGCCGGCGCGCCGGATTCCGGCGACCAACTCGTGCATTTCAGCCACGGCGCCGGCCAGGTCACCTTTGTCTCCGGCTTGCCGCACCGCTTCTCCAATCGCGGCATCGGCGGGCAGGATCACGCCGAACTGCTCTGGTCGCTCCTGCAGACCTACCAACCCGACGCCGCCAAGCCGGTGCATCTGCTCACCCGACTCACCGTGCCCCGACTCTGGGAGTGGCTGGTAGAGCGCGCGGGCGCCGTTCTCGTCGCCGGGGCCGTCCTGCTCCTCCTCTGGCTGTGGCGCGTGATTCCGCGTTTCGGGCCGCCGCAATTCGAACCCGAACCCGATCGCCGCCAGTTGCGGGAGCACCTGACCGCGCTCGGCCTTTTCCTTTGGCGGCGCGGCGGGCTCGACCACTGGCTCGCCGTTGCCCGCGACGCCTTCCAGGGCCGCCTTGCCTTGCGTCATCCAACCCTCGCCAAGCTGCCCCCGGCCCAACAGGCGGAAGCGCTGGCCAAGCTTTCCGGCCTGTCCCCTGCCCGCATCGCCGCCGCACTTCAAGGCCCGGCAGGTTCGGGCTTCGAATTCACCCAAACCTTGCGCACCCTGCGCAATCTTGAACGTTCGCTCTGAGAGACCGCCCATGAACGCGCCCCTGCTTACCGAAGAAAAAATCTCCCAGGCCACGCAAGTGCTCAACAGCCTGCGCGGCGAACTCGCCAAGGCCGTCGTTGGCCAGCCCAAGGTGATCGATCAGGTCCTGATCGGCCTCCTTTGCGAGGCTCACGTTCTGATCGAGGGCGTGCCCGGCCTTGGCAAGACCTTGCTGGTCAAGGCGCTGGGCCGCACCTTCGACGGCGACGTCAAGCGCATCCAGTTCACGCCCGATCTGATGCCCTCGGACGTGGTCGGCCACACCTTCTTCGACGCCGCCACCGGCCGCTTCGCCACCCGACAAGGGCCGGTGTTCGCCAATCTGCTGCTGGCGGACGAAATCAACCGCGCGCCGGCCAAGACGCAGTCGGCACTGCTGGAAGCCATGCAGGAAAAGCAGGTGACGCTCGAAGGCGCCTCTCTGCCCTTGCCGCGTCCGTTCATGGTGCTGGCGACGCAGAACCCGATCGAGCAGGAAGGCACCTATCCGCTGCCGGAAGCGCAACTCGACCGCTTTCTGCTCAAGATCCGCATCGACTATCCGAGCGCGGCGGAAGAGGCGGCGATGACGCGCCAGGTGACCGAACGCAGCACCGGTGCCGATCTCCAGGTGGACCAGGTGAAGACGCTGGTGCAGGCCTCGACGATTCTGGCCTTGCAGCAATGCGCGGCGCACGTGGTGGCGGAGGATCGTGTGCTCGATTACGCCGTTGCCATCGTCCGTGCCACGCGCACTGCCTCGGGGCTGGCCTGTGGCGCGGGTCCGCGCGGCAGCATCGCGCTCATCCGCGCCGGTCGGGCCTGGGCGCTGATGCAGGGCCGCGGTTACGTGACGCCGGATGATATCAAGGCCGTTGCCCTGCCCGCCTTGCGCCATCGCGTCGCCCCGGCGGCGGAGGCGGAAATCGAGGGCCTGAGCGTCGATGCGCTGCTGACCGCGCTGCTCGACCAGGTGCCGGCGCCGCGCACCTGAGCGAAGAACCCGGCCCATGCCCATCCCCCACCTGCACCTCCTCTGGCTCGTCGCCGCCTGGCTGGCGCTCGGCATCGCGACCATTTTCGCCGCTGAGGTGCTGGTCGCCTGGCAGGCCTTCGGATTGGGCCTCTTGGCGGTGGCGGTGGCCGATGCCTTTGCTGGGCGTGCGCGCCGGGGCAGTGTGGCGGTGGTGCGCGAAGTGCCGCATGCGCTGCCGGTGGGCACCTGGCAAACGGTCAGCCTGCATCTCACCGCGCCGCGCGGCGCCGCGGGCTGGGTGCGTGACCGGCATCCCGCTGCTTTCGCCGACGAAGGGCTGCCGCTCTTTTTCACCCTGACGGCGGGGCGCAAGCTCAAGGCCGGCTATCGCCTGCAGGTGAACGAACGCGGCCGCCAGGATTTCGAGGCGGTCGATCTGCGCCTGCTCTCGCCGCTACGCCTGTGGCTGATCGCCGAGACCCTGCCGGTGAAGAGCGCGGTGCGCGTTTATCCCAACTTCGCCCGCATTGCCCAATACACCCTGCTCGCCACCGACAATCGCCTTTCCCAGATCGGCGTGCTGCAACGGCGCCGGCGCGGCGAGGGGATGGAATTCCACCAGTTGCGTGATTATCGCCAGGAGGATTCGCCACGCCAGATCGACTGGAAGGCGAGTTCGCGCATGGGCCACCTGATTTCGCGCGAATATCAGGACGAACGCGACCAGCAGATCGTTTTCCTGCTCGATTGCGGCAGCCGCATGCGGGCCAAGGACGGCGAGCTTTCGCATTTCGACCACACGCTCAACGCTTTGCTGCTCCTCGCCTATGTCGCACTCGGGCAGGGCGACGCGGTCGGAATGTCGACCTTCGGTCACGCTGAGCCGCGCTACCTGCCGCCGAAGAAGTCCGTGGCCACCGTCAATCGCCTGCTCAACGCCGTCTATGACCTGCAGCCGACGCGGGCGACCCCGGATTACCTGGTCGCCGCCGAAGTGCTGCTCAAGCGCCTGACCAAGCGTGCGCTGATCGTGCTGGTGACCAACGTCCGCGACGAGGACGACGACACCCTGGGCCCGGCGATGGCGCTCCTGCGCCGCAAGCATGCGGTGACCTTGGCGAGCCTGCGCGAACCGGTGCTCGACGAGTTGACCGAGATGCCGATCGTCGATCTCGAGGCCGCCCTGACTCGGGCCGCCGCCCTCGAATATCTGCAATCCCGCCGCCGCCAGGCAGCCATTCTCCGCCATGGCGGGATACAGATCGTGGACGCGAGCCCGCATGAATTGCCGGTACGCTTGATCAACCATTACTGGGAACGCAAGCGCGCCGGCGCCATTTGAAACACATCGGGAGGAAGGTCATGGAAATGGACAACAACAACCCCTTCAAGGCACCGGAAGCGCGGGTCGCCGACATTACCGCCGATATGGGCGAATTCCTGCCCGAGGGCCGGCAAGTGCCGGCCGGCAACGGCGCCGCCTGGCTGGGCGGCGGGTGGAGGCTGTTCAAGTCGGCGCCCGGTACCTGGATGGGGCTGATGGTGATCTACTTTCTGATGATGCTGGCGATGGCCATCATTCCCTTCGTCGGCGGCGTCGGTTTCAACCTCCTGATGCCGGTCTTCATGGGCGGCATCATGATGGGCTGCAAGGCCATCGAGGATGGCGAGGGGTTGCGTGTCGGCCACCTTTTCGCCGCCTTCTCGGGCCATGCCGGCAATCTTGTCCTGGTCGGCCTGCTCTATATCGTAGGCATATTCGCCATCGTTATCATAGCAATGCTCATCGGCGGAGTCGGCATGGGCATCGGCGGCTTGATGAGTGGCAATTTGGGTATGGCGGCGATCGTTTCCGTCATCCTCCTCGTCCTGCTGGCGCTTGCCCTCATGATTCCGCTTGCCATGGCGATCTGGTTCGCGCCGCCACTGATCGTCTTCCACGAGGTACCGCCCTTCGATGCCATGAAAACGAGCTTTGTGGTCTGCTTGAAGAACTTCGCACCCTTCCTCGTTTACGGCCTGGCTCTTTTCGTTGTTGGCCTCCTGATCTGCGCACCGCTGTTCCTGGGCCTGTTTGCCCTGTCGCCGATGATGATGGCCGGGTCAAGAGAGCTTGGCGGGTATTTCATCTTCGGAGCCTTGATCTGCATCTGGTTGCTAATCTCCTGGCTGGTGCTGGCGCCGGTGATGATGGCGTCGATTTACACCAGCTATCGCGACATGTTCATTCATGATTGATCCGACATGCCAGCAGTAATGACCATCGATACCCAGCGTCGCGTCGCAACGCCGGAGGGCTGCGAGATCGGGCTGCGCATCGCCGGGCCGGTGACGCGCGCCCGCGCCTGGCTTTACGATGCGCTCATTCGCATGGGTATCTGGTTCGCGCTCGGGATCGCCGCTTCCATGACCGGTAAATTCGGCATGGGGCTGTTCTTCCTCAGCGTCTTCCTGCTCGAATGGTTCTACCCGGTGCTGTTCGAGGTCTATCGCCACGGCCAGACGCCGGGCAAGCGAGCCTGCGGCCTGATGGTCTTGCACGACGATGGCCGCCCGGTGGGCTGGGGGGCTTCCTTCGTGCGCAACACCGTGCGCTTCGTGGATTTCCTGCCGCTGCTTTACGCCACCGCTTACGTCACCAGCCTGCTCAACGCCGACGGCAAGCGCCTCGGCGACCTGGCGGCGGGAACGGTGGTGGTGCATGTGGATGTGCCCAAGGCCGTCGCCTCGAACGAGCGCGCCATCGTGGAATTGGGCACCGAGCGCCCGCCGTTTCCGCTCACGGTGGAGGAGCAGCAGGCGCTGATCGAGTACCGCACCAGGGTCGGGCAATTCACCGAGGAACGTTCGCTCGAACTCGCGGAACTGCCCACGCCGCTCACCGGCAGCGTGCGGCCGGAGGAGGCGCGGCGTCGTTTGCTGCGCATCGCCAATTTCCTCATGGGCCGCCGCTCCTAGCCTGCCCCTGGCCCGCCGCGACGGCGCCGTCGGAGCGCGTTTCCAGCCTGCCCAACGCAGGTTCGTCTGACGGCGGACTCCCCTTTCGGGCGCAGGCGCGACTCGCAGCAGCCTTTGGGCGTGAGGTAGAATATTACCTTTTTCGGGTATTCAAGGATTTCACATGGCGGGTCATTCCAAATGGGCCAACATCCAGCACCGCAAGGGTCGCCAGGATGAGAAGCGTGGCGCGGCATTCTCCAAGATCGCCAAGGAAATCACCGTTGCCGCCAAGACCGGCGGCGACCCGGGGTTCAACCCGCGCCTGCGTCTGGCGATCGACAAGGGCAAGGCGATCAACATGCCGAAGGACAAGATCGAGAACGCCATCAAGAAGGGCACCGGCGAGCTCGAGGGCGTTGATTATGTCGAGATCCGCTATGAGGGCTATGGCATCGGCGGCGCGGCGGTGATGGTCGATTGCCTCACCGACAACAAGACGCGCACGGTGGCAGAAGTGCGCCACGCCTTTTCCCGCAACGGCGGCAACATGGGTACCGACGGTTGCGTCGCCTTCCAGTTCAAGCACTGCGGCCAGATGCTGTTCGGGCCGAATACGGACGAGGCGGGGCTGATGGATGCCGCCATCGAGGCCGGCGCCGAGGATGTGATCACCAACGACGATGGTTCGATCGAGGTGATCACCGGGCCGGCGGACTACATCGCCGTCCGCGATGCGCTGGAAAAGGCCGGTTTCACCCCCGAGTTCGGCGAAGTGACGATGAAGCCGGAGGGCGAGACCGCCTTGGCCGGCGACGATGCCGTCAAGATGCAGAAACTGCTCGACGCCCTGGAAGGGCTCGATGACGTGCAGGAAATTTACACCACGGCGACGCTCGACGAGTGAGCGCGCCGTCACCGATTTTTGACTGAAAGGTAGATTCATCATGGCAAAAGCAAAGATCATCGGGACCAGTCTTTATGCTCCCGGAGCGCCTATCACCAATGCCGAATTGTGGAAGCTGATCGGCGTCGAATTCGATCAGGAAAAGCTGGAAAACAAGATCGGCATTTATCAACGCCACATGGCCAAATTGCGGGGAATCGACGAATTCACCACCGATTTCGCCACCAAGGCGGCCCAGGCCGCCATCGCCAACGCCGGCATCGATCCGATGGAAGTGAAGTTGTTCATCGTCGGCACGGACACGCCGCAGCATATCTGCCCGGGTTCCGCCGTCATGATCCAGGGCCGCATTCAGGGCCAGCAGATGCTGACTGGCTGCTTCGACATGAATGCCTCCTGCGCCAGCTTCACTTCCGCCCTCGAAGTCGCCTCGCGCATGGTTGCCGGCGACCCGACGTTGAAGTACGCGGTGGTGGTCGGCGTCTATAACATGCCGGCCATGATCAAGCCGGGCGATGCCTTCGGCCATGCCATTTTCGCCGACGGCGCCGGCGCCGTCGTCCTGCAACGCACCGATGACGACGACGTCTCGGGTTATGTCGGTGGTCAGTTGATGTCCGACGGCACGCAGTGGGACTTCATGGGCATCTACGCGGGAGGCACCAAGAAGCCGATTACGCACGAGATGCTCGATTCCGGCGAATACGGCCTGCAAAGCCTGAAGCCCCTGCCGGGCGACCGTAATGTCAAGCTGTGGCCGGTCCTGGCCAAGCAACTGACGGAAAAATGCGGCATCGAGGTCAAGGACATCGATCACATCATTTTCACCCAGATCAACAAGGCGGTCATCGTGCAGGTCATGGAAATCCTCGGGCTGCCGATGGAGAAGACCACCCTGATCATGGACCGTTACGGCTACACCGGCTCCGCCTGCATCCCCATGGCGCTGCATGAAGCGGCCAGCAGCGGCAAGCTCAAGAAGGGCGACAATGTGGCGCTGATCGCCTCCGGTGTCGGTTTCTCCGTCGCTTGCAATCTCATCCGGTTCTGACCACCACGGCGGCCGGCTCACCCGGCCGCCTCCTCGTTCCCCATGATGCCAGCCTGCCACCCCGACGCCAACACGAGGGGGGCGGCAGCGCCCGGCATCCGTTTGACCGGCTGTCGGTTGGCCGGCGTTGCGCACGGTCGCCCGATTGCCGGGCAAACGCCATGACAGCGCCGGTTTGCATTCTCTGCATCGACCCTCGCCTTCCCGAAACCCGGTTTGGCTCCGGCCGCTTGCAGGTCCCGCATAACCGGCTGCGTCGATTCGCCTGCGCTGAAGCCGGTGGTCGTTCTGAGGCCGTCGATTGAACGCGCCGACCCCGATCCGCATCCTCGGTATCGATCCCGGCCTTAGAGTGACTGGCTTTGGCGTCATCGAGAAGAGCGGGAACACGCTGACCTACGTCGCCAGCGGCTGCATCAAGTCGCAGGGCGACGATGGCTTGCCGGAACGCATCCGCACGCTCTTTGCGGGCATTTCCGAGGTCGTCGCCACCTATGCGCCGGCGCAGGCGGCGGTGGAACAGGTGTTCGTCAACGTCAATCCGCAATCGACTCTCCTGCTCGGACAGGCGCGCGGCGCCGCGCTCAGCGCGCTGACCCACGCCGGCCTGCCGGTGGCGGAGTACACTGCGCTGCAAGTCAAGCAGGCGGTGGTGGGGCATGGCAAGGCAGCGAAAGAACAGGTGCAGGCGATGGTGATCCGCCTGCTCGACCTGCCCGGAACACCGGGCGCCGACGCTGCCGACGCGCTCGCCTGCGCCATTTGCCACGCCCACGGTGGCCAGGGTATGGGTGCTTTGGCCACCGCCGGCTATCGGGTCCGCAAAGGCCGCCTGATCGGTTAGCATACGCAATTATTCCTCGCCCCCATGCCCCATGATCGGACGCCTGACCGGCCAGCTGGCCGCTAAAAATCCACCGCAGGTGCTGTTGGACGTGCAGGGCGTCGGTTATGAAATCGACGTTCCCATGAGCACCTTCTACAACCTGCCGGAAACCGGGCAGACTGCCACACTGCTGACGCACATGGCGGTGCGCGAGGATGGGCACTTTCTTTACGGTTTCCTCACCGAATCCGAGCGTTTCGCTTTTCGCCAGCTGCTCAAGATTTCCGGCGTTGGCGCGCGCACGGCGCTGTCGGTGCTTTCCGGGCTGTCGGTCGACGATCTTGCCGTCGCCGTGGCGCAGCAGGAAACCGGGCGCCTGACCAAAATCCCCGGAATCGGCAAGAAAACCGCCGAGCGCCTGCTGCTGGAACTGAAAGGCAAGCTCGCAGAAGCGCTGCCGACCAGCGTGCGCTCCGCCGCCGCGGACAGCCGCGCCGATATCCTCAATGCCTTGCTGGCACTGGGATACAACGAGCGCGAGGCGGCTGGCGCCATGAAGCCTTTGCCGACCGATATCGGAACTTCCGAAGGCATCCGTCAGGCACTCCGCCTGCTCTCCAAAATCTAGGAAACTCCGCATGGACCAGCGCAATACCCGCTACGCCAGCACCGCCATCGCCGTGTTGCTCATCGTCGGTTGCGTCGCCGTGCTGCTGCCCTTCGTCGGCACGCTCCTGTTCGCCGCCATCATCTGCATTACCACCTGGCCGGCCTACGCCCGCCTGCTGCGTTTGTGCCGGGGGCGCTCCGCCGTGGCCGCATTGATCAGCGCCCTGCTGCTGGTGTTGCTGGTGTTGCTGCCTATGGGCATCTTGGCGGGCGCCCTGGCCAACGGCGTCGAATTCGCGCTCGGCTTCGTCAAGCCCTTGATCGACGGCGGCCTGCCCGCGGACGCGCCCGCCTGGCTGACCAATATCCCCATCCTTGGGCCGGAGATCGGCGCCTACTGGCATAAGCTTGCCGCCAGCCGCGAGGAATTCAACAAGCTGCTGCAAATGGGCTTCGACCCGGCACGTCGCCTGGCGCTGATGACGGTGACCATGTTCGGCCAGGGCCTCCTGCAGATCGTGCTGGTGATCTTTTTTGTCTTCTTCATTTTTCGCGATGCCGAAAAATACGGTGCCGCGCTTCTCATCGCCGCCCGCAAGCTCGGTGGCGATCTCGGCGAACGCATGTTGCGCCTGGCAGGCAACACCGTCACCGGCGTCATGCTTGGCCTGGTAGGCACGGCGGCGGGGCAGGCCTTCGTCGGCATGATCGGCTATCTGGTGGCTGGCGTGCCGGGGGTGATGATGCTCACCTTCGCCACTTTCATCTTCTCCATGGTGCCAATCATCGGCGCGACCCTGATCTGGGGCGGCGCAGCGGTCTGGCTGTATTACCAGGGCAGTGCCGGCTGGGCGATTTTCCTGGTGTTGTGGGGGACTTTCGCCATCAGCAGCGTCGATAACTTCCTGCGGCCCATCCTGATTTCCCGCACCTCCAGCCTGCCGCTGCTGCTCATCATCGTCGGCGTCTTCGGCGGCATGACCGTCTTCGGCTTCATCGGCCTCTTCCTCGGACCGACGCTGCTCGCCCTTGGCCAGACGCTGCTGCGCGACTGGATGAAGGACACGCCGCCGGCCAAGGAGATCGAGGCATGATCGAAACCGACAAGCTCGGCGAACGCGTCATCGCGCCCAAGGCGAGTTCGCCCCAGGAAGAAGCGCTCGAACGCGCGCTGCGGCCCAAGCAGCTCGTCGATTACGTCGGACAGCCAAAGATTCGCGAGCAGCTGGAAATTTTCATTGCGGCCGCCCGCAACCGCGCCGAAACCCTCGATCACGTCCTGCTCTTCGGCCCGCCGGGATTGGGCAAGACGACGCTCGCCCACATCATCGCCCACGAAATGGGCGTGAATTTGCGCCAGACCTCCGGCCCGGTCCTGGAACGCGCCGGCGACCTTGCCGCCATCCTGACCAATCTCGAGCCGCACGACGTGCTCTTCATCGACGAAATCCACCGTTTGAGCCCGGTAGTGGAGGAAATCCTGTACCCGGCGCTCGAGGATTTCCAGATCGACATCATGATCGGCGAAGGCCCGGCGGCGCGCTCGGTCAAGCTCGACTTGCCGCCCTTTACCCTGATCGGCGCCACCACCCGCGCCGGCATGTTGACCAACCCTTTGCGCGACCGCTTCGGCATCGTCGCGCGGCTGGAATTCTATTCGGCGGCAGAACTGGAGCGCATCGTGACCCGCTCGGCGCAGCTGCTCAATGCGCCCATCGATCCTGCCGGCGCGCTCGAAATCGCCCGCCGTGCCCGCGGCACGCCGCGCATCGCCAATCGCCTCTTGCGGCGGGTGCGCGACTTCGCCGAAGTCAAGGCGAGCGGCCATATCACTTCCGCCGTCGCCGATGCGGCGCTGATCATGCTCGATGTGGACAGCGTCGGGCTCGATCTCATGGACCGCAAACTGTTGTCGGCGGTGATCGACAAGTTCGGCGGCGGCCCGGTCGGCGTCGACAACCTTGCCGCCGCCATCGGCGAAGCGCGGGATACGATCGAGGACGTGCTCGAACCCTACCTCATCCAGCAGGGCTACCTGCAACGCACGCTGCGCGGCCGCATCGCCACGCCCGCGATCTACCGCCATCTCGGCCTGCCGGAGCCGGCCGGCGCCCAGGTTCGCGACCTGCTTTCGGATCGCGAGCCTTAGCCGATGCGCTTTGGCGCAGATGCCGCCATGAAAAATCCCGCAAGCGATTGATCGTTAAGCCTTTATTTATGACGACCTTTGCAAACTTGTATTCATCTCTGACGAAGGTGATACTTCGCCAATGTGTTTGAGGGGAATGGAATGAAGATCACCAAGCGGCTCATTATTGTCCTGGCAACATCGCAATTGGCGATGCTGGTCGTCGGTTTTGTCGGCCTGTACAACCTGCACCAGGCGCAGAAGCACTTCGAGTACATCAGCCGGACAGTGATTCCGAGCATTCTGACCCTCGGCGAAATCAAGGAAACCATCACCAAGGCGCGGATCGCCAGCTATCGGCATGTATTGCACAACGACGCCGAGGGTAAAGCCGATCAGGCGACCGCCATTGCCGAAGCCGATGCCGATCTCGACGGATTCCTCAAGACCTATCCGATCGCCGACGCCAATGACCAGAAATTGCTCGACAAGCTCAAGGCGGCGGTGACCGAGTACCGCGCGGTTCGCGATGGCATGATCAAGCGTTCGCTGGCCAATGACACGGTCGGCGCTCGCAATCTACTGATGGGTTCGGTTTCGGAGGCGGGTAAGAGCCTGACCGACGCGGTGAGCGAATTATCCGGCAATGAAAGCCAGGGCGCGCGCGAAACCGCCGAGACCAACGCTGCGAGCTACCGGCAGTCGCTGATCGTCAATATTTCGGTCATCGTCGCGGCGCTGCTCGCCGGCTGTTTCCTCGGCTATCGCATCCTGGTCGGCATCCGCGACGGCTTGGCCGAAATCCAGGGTTCTCTCGGCAAAGTGGCGCAATCGCTCGATTTCACCGTGCGCACCCGCGTCGATCGCATGGATGAGGTCGGGGAAACCGCCACCGCCTTCAATTCGCTATTGACCAAGCTGCAAGGTAGTTTCCGTTCGCTGATCGAGGATGCGCGCAGCGTTTCCGCCGGTTCGCAGCAATTGGCCCAAAGCGCCGCCCAGGTTTCGCGCGCCATCAGCGCCCAGAGCGAATCGTCGTCGGCCGTGGCAGCCACGGTCGAGGAAGTCACGGTCAGCGTCAATCATGTCGCCGAGCGCGCCAGCGAAGCGCAACGGCTTTCCAGCGACTCGGTCAATCTCTCCAACTCCGGCTCGCGCATCATCAGCCAGACCATTGCCGACATCCGCAACATCTCGGCCATGGTCCAGGAAGCGGGCGAAACCATTCGCGGTCTGGAGGCGCAGAGCGCGCAGGTGAGCAATATCGTCCAGGTCATCCGCGAGGTGGCCGATCAGACCAACCTGCTGGCGCTGAACGCCGCCATCGAAGCGGCCCGCGCCGGCGAGCAGGGCCGCGGCTTTGCCGTGGTCGCCGACGAGGTGCGCAAGCTGGCCGAACGCACTACCGTATCGACACAGGAGATCGCCTTGACCATCGGCACCATGCGCCAGCAATCCGAGCGGGCCGCCGAGCACATGCGAGCGGCCGAGGAATTGGTCAGTCACAGCGAAAAACGGGCAGACGATGCCGACCAGGCGATCAGGGAAATTGGTCAGGCCGCCAACAACACTTCGTCGACCGTGGATGACATTTCCGGCGCCATCAAGGAGCAGGGCGTCGCCAGCAACGACATCGCCGTGCAGGTTGAACGCATCGCCCGCATGGCCGAGGAGGCCAGCGCTGCGGCCAACAAGGCGGCCACCGCGGCGGGCCAGTTGGAACAACAGGCGGCGCGGCAGATTCAGACCTTGCAGCAATACATCATTTGACATGACTGGCAGGGCCGACTGCCTGTTTCGTCGGCTCGGCGTCGCGGCAACGCTGGCGCTCTTTTTCCTGGCGCCGGGAAAAGCGGCGGCCGAGGGCGAGGTGGTCAGGCTCGAAACCCGACCTGGGGCCGACATCCCAGAATTTCCTGATCCGCAGCCGGAAGCTCTTTGCCGCCCAAGGCTTCAACGTATTTTCAATGGGCCGCCCAAGCAACCAGCGCGACCTCGACGGGGAATTCCGTAGCAGCGCCCGGCATGTCGATGATATCCGCGCCGTGGTGGCGTTTCTCAAGCGCGAAAGCGGCAAACCGGTCTGGTTGGTCGGCACCAGCAGGGGCACCATTTCAGCCGCTGCCGGGGCGATTGGCCTCGATCTTGAAATCGCCGGGGTCGTGCTGACCTCCAGCATCACCAGCTATGCCATTGCCGGCGCCCCGGCCAAGCAGGCGCTGGAATCGGTTCACGTTCCGGTGCTGGTCATGCACCACGTCCGCGACGCCTGTCGATTCTGCCAACCCCATGAAACCGCGTGGATCATGAAAGGGCTGGTCAATGCACCGCGCAAACAGCTGCTGCTGGTCGATGGCGGCGCCGAACCTATAGGCCCGGACTGTGAAGCCATGCACTGGCATGGTTTTATCAATATGGAAGCGGAAGCCGTGGGCCTGATCGCCAGGTGGATCAGGCAAGCGGCTCCCTGAGTCGCGGCCGGATTACTCCTTGTAGGCCTCCACCGGTACGACAATCTTCACCTCGTCGCCGATGGCCGGCACCAACTTGGCCATGCCGAAATCGGAACGCTTGATGGTGGCGCTGACATTGGCGCCGCCCATGGCCTTCTTGGTCATCGGGTGGTTGCCGAGGGTGAAGCTGTTCACCGTCAGCTTGACCGGCTTGGTCACCCCCAGGAGCGTCAGGTTGCCTTCGGCGCCGACCAGCTTGTCGCCGTCGAAAATCAGCTTGTCCGACTGATAGGTCATGGTCGGGAACTTGGCGACATTGAAGAAATCTTCAGACAGCATGTGCTTGTCCCAGTCGGCAAAACCCATGTCCAGGGAAGCGACGTCGATGGTCAGTTGCACGCTGCCCTTCTTTGCGGCGGTGTCGATGGCGATCTGCCCGGTGGCCTTGTTGAAGCGGCCGCGCTGCAGCGAATAACCCAGGTGATTGACCTCGAACACCGGGAAGGTGTGGCGCGGGTCGATCTGATAGGTCTCGGTGGCAGCGAAGGCACTCGAAGCGGCGGTCAGCAGGCAGGCCAGGGCAATGACGGTTTTTTTCATGGAACACTCTCCTTGGGTTGAAGCATTACTTGCCGGCGGAAGCCAGCAAACGGAAACGGATCTGGATCTCATCGGCGACGACGCTGGTGTCGGACCAGCTGCCCTCGCCGATGGCGAATTCATTGCGCTTCAGAATGAACACGCCTTCGAAGACGCCATTGGCGCCGTCCTGGCGAAAATTGAAGATGGCGGAAACATCCTTGGTCTTGCCCTTGATGGTGAGCGGACCGCGCACTTCGTAGCGGTTGCCGCCGATGGGGCGGACGCTGGTGGAAACGAAGGTGGCGGTCGGGAAGGCCTTGACGTTGAACCAGGTCTTGCCCAGCACCTCTTCGTTCGCTTCCTTGGAACCCGCGTCGATGCTGGCGAGATCGATGTCGATGCGCGCCTTGCTGTTATCGGGGCGCGCCGGGTCGAAAGCGAGCTGGGTGGTGAAGCGGGCGAATCCCCCCTCCACCGGCACCCCCATCTGGCGCGAAACGAAGCTGATGCGGCTGGCGGGCTGCACCTGGGTGTAAGTGACCGCTTGCGCTGCAACGGCGACGAACGCGGCGATTACCGCAACCAGTTTTTTCATGGCGGTTCCTAATAACTTGCGCGGCGGAAGGACATGCGACGCATGGTCCCGTCCCGGTCGATGAAGTGGTGCTTGAGGGCGCCGACGACGTGCAGGCCGATGAGCGCGATCAGAAAGTAATTCAAAGCTTCGTGCACTTCCGCCAGGGTCTTGCCGAGCGTCGCGTCCTTGGCGACGAGGTCGGGCAACGGCAGCACGCCGAAATAAACCGTGGTGAAGCCCTTGGCGGAACTCATCAGCCAGCCGGAGATGGGGATGGCGAACAGCAGCAGGTAAAGCAGGCCGTGCGTCGCCGCCGCCGCGAGTTGCTGCCAGCGCGGGGCCGGCAGCGGTGACGGCGCTGTATGCCCGAGGCGCCAGACGATGCGCAGCACCGCCAGCCAGAGCACGGTGACGCCGATCCACTTGTGATACGAGTAGAGTTTGAGCTTGGTGGGCGAGAGCGGCAGATCGTGCATGTAGAGGCCGAGCGGCAAGGTGGCGAGAACGAGCAGCGCGATCAGCCAATGCAGCGCAACGGCGGGGCGGTTGTATTGCTGGGTCATGGCGTTTTCTCCGTTATTTTGCCTTCCGACCAGAGATAAGCATCCATGGCCAGACTACCATAATTGAATTCCGGGGCATGACGTTGCGGCATGCCGCTTTCTCCACCGACTCCGATAGCGACAACAAGCTGTAGCAAATGTTCCTCGCCGGGATGACAAATGGCACCGGTGGGT
>JAPUEC010000086.1 GCA_027492775.1 Rhodocyclaceae bacterium | reverse complement strand
CGAGTATGCCAGCTGAGAGTGTGCCGAGGCAATGCCGCTTTTGTTGACAACTGACTCCTCCCTCTTGGGGGAGGGAGACAAAAACCAACGCGACCATGAACAAGCCCCGGCAAATTGCCGGGGCGGTTTCGAGGGCGTGTTCACAATCAGCCGTCGCCTGATTGCGAACACGCCCTAGGGGACGGTTTTCAGTAGTTGGCCTTGGGTCCGAAGCTGTAATCGGCGGCGCAATCGAGGCCAACGCAGGGGGTCAACAACATGCGCTGGATGATGGCCCCGGTGTTGTTGCGGGAGCGGAAATGGCCGACCCCATTCGAGGAATCGCCGCCGCCCGCCTGGAAGGGCATGCCGTCCTTCCAGTTCCAGTCGGCCTGCGCGGCGTTGGTGCCCGCGCCGACGTTGATTTGCGCCTTGACGTTGGGAGCGCTGTTGAATTTGGCGGTCTGGTCGCAGCCGGCCCAGAAGGAAGCGGTGGCGCAGCCGATTTGATCCTTGAGCCCGGCGGAAAGCGTGTAGAACTCGGTGCTCGGGCGGTTCTTCGGGGTATCGCGCATGGCGTTGGCGGAACCGCTGCCGGTCCAGTTGTTGGTGACCCAGACGCCGTAGTACCAGCCTTCCGGGAAGAAACCGAAAATGTTGACGTTGAAGGCATTCTGGGAGCCGCAGGTCGGTGCCGCTGCATTGGCGTAGCCGGTGAAATAGCAGCTATTGAGACCGCGCACGCCGCCGCCGATATTGACGAACTTGCGGACGCTTCCCCAGAGGTTGTAGGTCTTGAGCGTTGCCAGGCTGACCGAGGTGCCCATCGAGTGGGCGACGATATCGACCTGCGTCTTGCCGGTGTAAGCCTTGACGGCGTTGATGAAATTCTTGAGGATTTCTGACTTGGCCGGCGACATGAAATTGTGGGCCGGCGATGCCTGCTCACTGGCCGACAGGTAAGTGACGCCGAACAGTTCACAATCGTTGTAGCCGCGCGCTTTCAGCTCGTCGTAAACCGAGCGCGGCGCGGTCGGATATTCGGCGACGCTCCCCGGCGGAGCCGCCCAGCCGATGGCGCTATCGCCATTGCCGTGGACGAAGATCACCGGCGTCTTGCTCGCCGTGCAGGCGCCGCCGCCGAAGCCGCCGTAGCCCGTGCCGGGGTTGAAGTTGCCGGCGTATTGCGCTGGTGGGCTGTTCTTGCATGTCCAGCCGTCGAAGCTGCCGCAGGTCAGCGCATGCGCTGGCGCCAATGCGGCGCTGACGGCGAACCACAGCAACGCCGCAACCGCCGTGCTGCAGAACGACAGCAGGGCCTTTGTTCGTGGCGTTGGGTGATTAGGCATCATGCCCTCCGGTAGGATTGGCGAATCGCGATGGCATCATTACAGCACGGATATGCCAGGTGGTAAATTGGGGATTATCCCCGCTCGTTGTCCGGTTTGAGCCGAGCACTAGTCGTTATGTTCCGCGCCATCGTGACGCGGGTCCACGTGCGTCATGACATTCAGTACCGGCAGGGCCGCCATCACCCGTCGCCGGGCGTCCACCGCGATGTCGTGGCCCCGGTGCACACTGAGCCCGGCATCGACTTCGAGGTGGACATCGACCACGATCATATCGCCCATCTTGCGCGTGCGCAGGTCGTGCATGCCGAGGACGCCGGGCGTGGCGGCGATGACTTCGCGGATTTCGCTGATCTGCTCGGCCGAGGCGGCGCGGTCCATGAGGTCGTGCAGCGCATCCCAGGCGAAGGACCAGCCCATCTTGCCGACCATGAAGCCGACGATCAGCGCCGCGACCGGATCGAAAATGGGATAACCGAGCAGGCTGCCGCCGATACCCACCGCCACCACCAGCGACGAGGCCGCGTCCGAGCGCGCATGCCAAGCGTTAGCGACGAGCATGGTCGAGCGTACGCGTTCGGCGACGGCGAGCATGTAGCGGAAAAGCAATTCCTTGGCGGCGAGCGCGCCGAGCGCCACCCAAAGCGCCGCCAGCCCGACCGGGGCGATGGCGCCGGCGTTTTGCAGCTTTACACCCGCCGACCAGAGCATGCCGACGCCCACCGCCAGCAGCAGCATGCCGAGCACGAAGGAAGCGGCGGTTTCGTAACGCTGATGACCGTAATGGTGATCCTCGTCGGCCGCCTTGCCGCTGTGGTGGTTGGCGAGCAGGACGACGAAATCCGAGATCAGGTCGGAGAGTGAGTGGATGCCGTCGGCGATCAGGCCCTGCGAGCCGGTGATCACGCCCGCCACCACCTGTGTCGTCGTCAGCACGACATTGACGGCGACGCTGACCAGTGTGCTGCGCCGGGCGGCGGTCTGGCGTTCCGGCGTTTGCTTTTCGGTCGCCGTCAGGGCGGGTTGGGCGAGGACCATGGTCGTCGAGCGCGATCAGACCGCCACGGGGGCAGAAATATGCGGATGCGGGTCGTAACCTTCGAGGCGGAAATCCTCGAAGCGGAAGGCGAAGAGATCCTTCACTTCCGGGTTGATCCAGAGCGTGGGCAGCGGCCGCGTCGGGCGGGAAAGCTGGAGGCGGGCCTGCTCGAAATGGTTGTTGTACAAATGCGCATCGCCCAGGGTATGGACGAAATCGCCCGGTTCGTAGCCGCAAACCTGCGCCAGCATCAGGGTCAACAAGGCATAGGAGGCGATGTTGAAGGGCACGCCGAGGAAGATGTCGGCGCTGCGCTGGTAAAGCTGGCAGGAGAGGCGGTTGCCGGCAACGTAGAACTGGAAGAGGCAATGGCAGGGCGGCAACGCCATGCGGTCGACGTCGGCCGGGTTCCAGGCCGAGACGATGTGGCGGCGGGAATCCGGGTTTTTCTTCAACGCCTGCACCAGTTGCGCGATCTGGTCGATTTCGCCGCCGTCGCGTGCCGGCCAGTGACGCCACTGGTGACCGTAGACCGGCCCCAAGTCGCCGTTCTCGTCGGCCCACTCGTTCCAGATGGAGACGCCGTTTTCCTTGAGATAGGCGATGTTGGTGTCGCCGCGCAGGAACCACAGCAATTCGTGGATAATCGACTTGAGATGCAGCTTCTTGGTGGTCAGCGCCGGGAAACCGGCCGCCAGGTCGAAGCGCATCTGCCAGCCGAACACCGAGCGGGTGCCGGTACCGGTGCGGTCGGATTTTTCGTGGCCGTGCTCGAGCACGTGCCGCATGAGTTCGAGATACGGTTGCATATCTGTTCGGCAAGAAATAAAGGTGGAATTCTACATGCTCGCGAAACTCTCCTGCCGTTCCGCATTGCCCAACCCGGAGCAACTGGCCAAGCGCTGTCACGTGCTGGTCGTGATGCCGGCGGTGCGGGACCTGCCCGACGGTTGTCCGGACCGCGCCATGCTGCTGGCCGTGTTGAAGCGCCGCAACAAGAAGATCGGCTCGCTCAAGACCGCCCCCTTGGTGGCGGGCAGTGCCGAAGGCGGCCTGCGCGTCTGGTGCATGCTCGACCCGGCACAATCGCCCTTCGATCAGCAGACGCTGCTCCGCAAGGCAGTGGAGCCGCTGCTTGAAGAACAGCCGGCCGGTATCGACGTTTTGATCGTCGGCGAACAGGCCTTCGCCGATGCCGCCGCAACCCTGGCGGCTTATGTCGCGCTCGCCAACGGCACGCCGCTGCCGGCGCAGAAAAAAATCGTCGCGAAGTCGCTCAAGACATTGACCGTCTGGGGTGCCCGGGTTGACGACCGGGCGCTGGTGCTCGCCGAGGCGAGCCTGCTCACGCGCACGCTGACCGCCTCGCCGCCCAACGCGCTGACGCCGGCCGCCTATCGCGAGCGCCTCGCCGGCATGGCGAGCGATCATGGCTGGGAAATCGAGGAATATGGCGTCGAGCGTCTGCGCGAACTGGGTGCCGGCGCTTTCCTGGCCGTCGCCCAGGGCAGCGCCATCGGCGATGCCGCGATCGTGCGCCTGACCTGCGGGCCGCGCGACGCCCGCCGGCGCGTGGCGATCGTCGGCAAGGGCATTTGCTTCGATACCGGCGGCCACAATCTCAAGTCGGCCAAATCCATGACCGGCATGCATGAGGATATGGCGGGCTCGGCCGTCGCGCTCGGCATCCTGCTGGCGGCGAGCAGCCTCGGTTTGCCGCTGCGGGTCGACATTTGGCTGGCGCTGGCGCGCAACGAAATTTCCCCCCAGGCGTATCGCCAGGGCGACGTGGTGACCGCGGTGAACGGCACCACCATCGAAATCGTCCACACCGATGCGGAAGGGCGGATGGTGCTGGCCGATGCCTTGGCGCTGGCGGCGCGCGACAAGCCCGACTTGATGATCGATTTCGCCACCCTCACCGGGAGCATGGTCTATGCCCTGGGAACGCGCTACGCCGGCCTTTTCGCCACCGATGCGGCCCTGGCCGACGCGGCAGTGGCGGCGGGCAGGACCAGCGGCGAGCGCGTCTGCGTTTTTCCCATGGACGAGGATTACGACGCCGAACTCGACAGCGCGGTGGCCGACGTCAAGCAATGCACGCTCGAAGGCGAGGCCGATCACATCCTGGCCGCACGGTTTCTCAAGCGTTTTGTCGGCAAGACGCCGTGGGTGCATGTGGACCTGTCGACCGCCAGTTGCAAGGGCGGTCTCGGCGCGATCGCCACCGATCAGACCGGGTTCGGTGTGGCCTGGGGAATCGATTTTCTCGGCCGCTGGCTGGGGCGTGGCGATAATTCGCATTGAAATGAAAAATGGCGGGTATAAACTTCCAAGGTTTTCCAACCCAAGCGAGTGTGCGCGATGCTCGGCAGTGTGACTGACCTCTTCGGCCCCAAGGTCGACCATCCCCTGGCGGATCCCAAGGATCTGCGGCGGATATTGTCCGAATTGCCACTGGACAACGCCTTCAAGGCGCTGGATGAGGTGACCGGCTGGCTCGAATCCCTGCGCGCGGCGCCGGATTTCCCAGAAGACCTGCTTTTCGATGTCGTGCGCCAGCTCGAGGAGGCGGCGCAGCCGCACGTTCGTCGTTTGTCGCGCGACTACCTGCATGCTCCCCGGCTTTCCAAAACCGAGGAAAAGCGCATGTGGTCGATGGTGCATGGCTTCTGGACGCTGGTAGCGGCAAATTGCGAACGGTGCTTGCTGCGCGCCGGCCAGCCTCGCGACAAGGTGGCCGAGCGCCTGCAATCTTCGTTGCCCTTACTTTCCGTGCGGCTGATCGCGGCGCTCGCGGCGGTGGTGAAATGGGAGCAGTTCCGCTACGGCCCAACCCGCGGCGAAATCTGGTCGCAACTGGGGCGCGCCTACCTTCGGGCGGAGGAGCGCAAATACGCCGACAAGCCGGTGAAGCGCTACCCGAATTCCGCCCACACGACGACCCCCGCCCGCGAATACCTCCAGGTCATGGTTTTCCAGGCTTCCTCGATGGATAGCCTGATGCCGACGGAAATCGAGCTCGCGGAGAAGCTCATCGCCCATTTCCTGCCGGGATTCATATTTTCGGCGCGTGCCACGGAGCAAAGCGTCTATTGGGTCAATCCGGCCAAGGCTGAGCCGCCGGTGCGCTTGGCGCGCGCCCCGATCACGGTGCCCACCTTGCGCTTCTTCAATCCCGGCACCGCCCACGCCGCCGCCGAGGCGCTTTTGCACGACGTCGAGCGCGGCATCGATCCGCCCGCCGATCTCGACCTCGGCGGCCAATACGCGCCGCGCGTTTTGCTGCCGGTCCTGCGTCATTTGTGCAGCTACTGGTCCAAGATTCCGCCGCAGCGCCGCCATCAGCGCCACCACGTCAAGCACCGCATGTCGGTGCTCAACGGGCTGGTCAATACCTTCGTCATCTTTACCAGCGAGTTCGGCGCCCGGCCGCCGGGCTTGCCGATCGAAAGCTGGGTGGTGGAGAACGTCAGCCGCGGCGGCTTTGGCGCCGTCGTTTCCGAAATCCGGGCGGACTGGCTGAAGGTCGGCGCCCTGGTCGCCATGCAGCCGGAAGGCGGCGACAACTGGCTGCTCGGGATCGTGCGCCGCTATCACCGCAGTGGCGAAACCGATGCGCGGGCGGGCATCGAGGCGCTGGCGAGAGATGTCGTCTCGGTGGAATTGAAGCCGCGCACTGCGTCGAGCTACGCGGCCGTGTCCGGCATTCCCGGGTTGTGGCTGAAGGACGGCAACGAGCCCGGCGAAGCGCGGCTCGTGATGCCGCCGGCTTCCTTCGATGTCCGCGAGAGTTTGGAATTCGATGTTGACGGCAAGCGCCACCTGCTGACGCCGGTGGCCTTGGTCGATCACACGGTGGATTACGAAGTGGCGCGTTATCGCCTGCTCGTTGGCGAATAAGCGGCGCTGCCGGATGGTGCGCCGGTCTTTGCGGCGTCCAGCCGGCTAAGCCGCAAGCGATATTCAGCGCGGCCGTTGCGCCGACTTCGGCCGAAAGGCCGCGACCACCGCCGGTTCCGTCTCCACGTAAGGGCCGCCGATCAAATCCAGGCAGTAAGGCACGGCGGCAAAAATGCCGGCGACGATCTGCTTGCCTTCGTGGTCCTTCAAGCCTTCCAGCGTTTCGCGAATTGACTTCGGCTGGCCGGGAAGATTCAGGATCAGCGCCTGCTTGCGGATGACGCCCATCTGCCGGGAAAGAATGGCGGTGGGCACGAAATGCAGGCCGATCTGGCGCATCTGTTCGCCGAAGCCGGGCATGACCTTGTCCGCCACGGCCAGCGTCGCTTCCGGCGTGACGTCGCGCGGCGCCGGGCCGGTGCCGCCGGTGGTGAGCACGAGATGGCAGCCGGCTTCGTCCACCAATTCCTTCAAGGTTTCCTCGATCACCGCCTGGTCATCGGGAATGAGGCGGGTCTCCATGCGCCAGGGCGAGACCAGCGCCGCTTCGAACCACTCTTGCAGCGCCGGCAGGCCCTGGTCTTCATAAACGCCGCTTGATGCCCGGTCGCTGATCGAGACCAAGCCGATGATGAGCGTGTCGTCAGGCGTCTTCTGCATGGCTGTCGAGCTCCTTGAGGAACTGGAAGATGAGACGGTAATTCTTCGGCGGCTTGGCCGTTTCCTTTTCCTTCAAGGCGGCGCGGCGCAGGCTGCGCAGATGGGTCAAGTCGGCGCCCGGCCAAGTTTCGGCGATTTCGTGCAGGGTCTTTTCGTCTTCCAGCAGGCGCTCGCGCAGGCGTTCAAGGCGGTGCATGCGCGCCGTCTCGGCGGCGGATTGGCCGCGCACCAGCGCCAATCCGGCCTGGATCGGCTCGGGATCGGTGTTGCGCATGAGGCGGCCGATGTACTGCAGTTGCCGGCGCTTGGCTTCGCGAGCGGTGAAGCGGTGCCAGTCGAGGACGGCTGCGTGCAGGTCTTCCGGCAGATCCATCTTCTTCAACTGGTCGCGCGAGAGCTCGGTCAGCGCCGTGCCCAAGGCCTGCAACTCGTGCATCGTCTCTTTTTTACGGGTCTTGGAGACGAACTCGTCTTCCTCGGGGATGTCTTGCTGTCGCATAGTGCAGTTGGGCTTGAACGGGCTGCTATCATAGCGGCTTTTCCCCCGCCCCGTCCCCCATGTCGAGCCAGCCTTCCCGCTTTGCCTATCCGTTTTCCACGCTCCAGCAACTGGCGCGCGATGTGCTCGATCATGCTCGTGAAAAGGGTGCTAGCGCCTGCGAGGTCGATGTTTCCGAAGGCTTCGGCCAGTCGGTGACGGTGCGTTGCGGTGAAGTCGAAACCATCGAATACAACCGCGACAAGGGCATCGGTATCACCATTTATACCGGGCAGCGCAAGGGCTACGCGAGCACTTCCGATTTTTCGCCCAAGGCCCTGCGCGACACGGTCGAGGCGGCTCTCAACATCGCCCGCTTCACCGCCGAGGACGATTGCGCCGGCCTACCCGAAGCCGAGCTTCTGGCGCGCGACCTGCCCGAACTCGATCTCTATCATCCCTGGGAATTGCCGGTGGAAGCCGCCATCGACACGGCGCGGCGCTGTGAGCAGGCGGCCTTCGACACCAGCCGCGAGGTCAGCAATTCGGAGGGCGCTTCGGTCTCGATCCAGGAAGCGCAATTCGTTGCCGCCAACAGCCTCGGTTTCATGGGCGGCTACCCGACTTCGCGCCACTACATCAGTTGCTCCGTGATCGCCGGCGACCAGGACGCCATGCAGCGCGACGACTGGTACACGACGCGGCGCAACGCCGCAGAACTCGAAGCCGCCGAAAGCGTCGGCGCCATGGCGGCGCGGCGTGCGGTGGCCCGGCTCGACGCGCGGCGGATCAAGACCGGCGAAGTGCCGGTACTCTTCGAAGCGCCCATCGCCGCCACCCTGATCGGCAACTTCACCCACGCCGTCAGCGGCGGGGCGCTCTATCGCAAGACTTCCTTCCTGGTCGATCACCTCGGCAAACAGATTTTCCCCGAGTTCGTGCGCATCAGCGAGCGCCCGCATCTGCGCGGCGCGCTGGCGAGCTCCAGCTTCGACAATGAATGCGTGGCGACCCGCGACCGCGAGCTGGTCGAGGCCGGCATCCTGCAAGGCTACTTCCTGAATGTCTATTCGGCGCGCAAGCTTGGCATGCGCACCACCGGCAACGCCGGCGGCAGCCACAACCTCATCGTTCATCCCGGTGAACACGACTTCGACGGCCTCTTGAAGCAAATGGGCCGTGGCCTGCTCGTCACCGAATTGTTGGGGCAGGGCGTCAACTACGTTACCGGCGACTACTCCCGCGGCGCCGCCGGCTTCTGGGTGGAAAACGGCGAGATCGCCTACCCCGTCGAGGAAATCACCATCGCCGGCAATCTGAAGGACATGCTGCGCGGCATCGTCGCCATCGGCCGTGATGTACTCATCCGCGGCTCGAAGCAAACGGGGTCGATCCTGATCGACCGGATGACGGTCGGAGGCGAATGACCCTCTGCTAAGTTTGCTGACGGGTTTTGCCTAGCAAAAAGCTCACCGGGTTAACCAAAAGTAGAACTCATGGCCCATTCTCAAATTTCCCCGATCACTCATCGATGGCAGGGGGGTACAACACTCCGGCTTCCCGCCAATTCTGATCGTTCCTTACCAATACCCGCAAAATAGGCCGCATCTGCAACTGGCAACGCACGGCATTGGCGATTGGCACTTCCGAACAAGCTTTGGCTTCCTTTTCCCATTGTTTGGCATTTGAGGTTTTTTTTGCGACAGCTGCCAACACGATCTCAACCGTTGGCGCTGTCAGCCCGCAACGCGCTGGATAGACGATCCCTCGGAAGGTGAGCGTTTTTTCCTCGACAGGTTTCAACCATTCCCAAGTTGAGCGTAGCGGAACCAGTGCAATCCCCAGCGTCTCGCCGCCTTTGTAAAGCCGAACGTTCATTTCACATGCTTGTTGGACGCCGACTTCGAGCGCTGGTGAGCGGGGAATGAAGCTGATTGCCGAAGTGCTGACACGGTCTTCGCCATCCTGATCGACGGCGCCTATCATCGCTTCCGTCGGGTTAATAAGTTCCGCGTCGGGTTGTCCTTCGACGCGGATGGCAGAGAAGTAGCGTGGCAAGTTGTCTTTTCTCCCGCTGATCAGCGTGGGCGAATGGAAAAGCATCTGCGAGCGTTCCCGCGCTTCGTTCACTGGGCGAATTCCGGCGTTGTTGGCAATATCCGGATCGGCGCCTCCATCGAGCAGAACCTTGATAACCTCCGCAGAGGTGGCGAGATGAAGCGGCGTATTACCGAGATTGTCTCGCACGTTGACGGCGGCGCCCTTAGCCAGGAGCAGTTGCGTCAGCGAATGATTGTTCCGTTCAGCCGCAAGATGTAGCGGCGTCTGACCTCCGCCGTTCTTTTCGTTGATCGGCATGCCCGCTCTAAACAGTTTTTGCACGGCCATCGAGTTTGGCGCAGCGGAGGCGGCGATGTGCAGAAGTGAATTCTCGTCGATGTCTCGCAACGTAAAGCTGGCGCCGAGCACTGCGAGCCTCTCGATATTCGGGCAGCCGCTCCTGACACAATCGAAAATGGGTGTCTGACGATTGAAATCGGCGATATCGACCCGAGCACCACGGTCGAGTAACGCATTCGCCATGCCCCAGTCGCCCCGAGCGAATGCCTCGTGCAGCGGGGTCCGCCCCTTGTGATTGGAGATGGAGGGCTTGGCCTTGGACAGCAATTGGTTGACCAAATCCCGATTGCCGCTCCAAACCGCTGCATGCAACGCCGTATCGCCCTTTTCATTGGGGACATCGGGGTCGGCGCCGGCTGCCAGTAAATGCGCTACTAATTTAGCGTCTCCCTGGACGACAGCGCCGTGGAGCAGCGTATAGCCGTTTGAGTCGCGTTCGTTGAGTGAGACTCCGTGCTCCCTGAGGAAGGTTTCGAGCTTGGCATCGAACAGTCGACTCTTATCCGTCTTGAACACCCAATGACGTAAGGGAGTGCCGGGCAGAGAAAGCTTGATCCCTTTTTTGACAAAATATTCGGCTATCTCATATCGCCCCTTGAAGGCGTGATATTGAGAAAGCGTCAATCCGTCGCGTCTGGGAAATCCCTCGTAGTATTGTTGCTTAATTTGCTCCGGCAACGTTTCTTCATGCGGTTTTACGAGGTAGCGCACCGCTTCGAGGGATGCAGCTGCGTAGGCGGCGGCAGTTATTGCATCCTTACCTGCGGGAATGGTGGCCAGGACGTCATTTGGCTCCATTAGGAGTTTTAACATCGCGACCGCTTCTTGCCCGTTCTGCCAGCCCGCCACTAACTCGATTGGGCCATGTTGATGGAACTGCCAGTCAGCGGCCATATCGAGTTTTTCCCGAGCGTTCGATAAAGCGGCACGGGCTAAATTAGGATTAGAGCTTTCCAGCGCGCATTGCAAAAGACGCGCCCGCTCTTTGGTACTCAACTCGTGAATGGGCACCGCCTCATGACCGCGCCGTGGCAAACTTTGCAGGAGGGAGCATTCCTCATAAGCAAGCTTCAGTGCCCGTCCGCTCAAGAAAGCTAACTTCGGCTCGTGGAAAACGGCGATACCGGCGCCTACTAAAATCGCGAAAATGACTAACGAAACTGGGCGCACAAAAGAGAAGCGAGAGGCAGAAATTGCCATGCTGTCGATGGTATTTAAGGATAGATAATTTTTAGCGCCATCCCGATGGATGTTTATGAGCGGGCCGACCTTGTTTTGCGGCTATTTTCACGCCAGAGCGTACCGGCGTTTTTGATGTTATGCGCTGCTCCGTCCTTGGGTACTCGGCCGTACCTCTTTTGCTGCAGGCATGCGAAGGCGAGTCGTCTGGCTCGCCCTTCCATCTTTCGCATGCCTATTTTCCGGTTGCTGTCTGGTCGGCGACCTTGCCTTCAGTGTAGTTCACGCTTCCTCCCCCCAGCGCCTTGTATAGCTGCGCCGCGCTCGAGAGCCAGGCGCGGCGGGTCTGCACCGTGGCCTGTTGAGCGGCGAAGAGCTGGCGTTGGGCGTCCAGCACTTCGAGATAGCTGGCGATGCCGGCCTTGTAGCGCGCATCCGAAAGTTCCAGCACCTTGGTCTGCGCCTGCTCGGTCGCGTACTGGGCGGCGAGCTGGTCGGCGAGGCGGGTGCGGGCTTCGAGCAGGTCGGCGACTTCACGGAAGGCGGCCTGGATGGTGCGCTCGTAGTCGGCGACGGCGATCACCTTGCGCGCTTGCGCGAGATCGACGTTGGAACTGTTCCGGCCGGCATCGAAGAGGGGCAGGCTCAGCACCGGCTGGAAGTTCCAGGTCGTGCTGCCGCCTTCGAAGAGGCCGGAGAGCTTGGAACTGGCGGTGCCGAAGATGCCGGTGAGCGAAATACGCGGCAGGAAGGCGGCGCGGGCGGCGCCGATGTTGGCGTTGGCGGCGATTAGGCGCTGTTCGGCGGCGAGGACGTCAGGGCGCTTCAAGAGCACTTCGGACGGCAGGCCGACCGCGAGATTGGGCGCGATGCCCTGGTCCGCCAGCTTGCGTCCGGCGGGCAGCGTCGTGGCCGGCTGGCCGACGAGCAGCGTCAGAGCGTTTTCCGCCGCTGTCCGCTGGCGTTCCAGGTTGGCCAGTTCGGCACGGGCGAGCTGGTAGGCGCCGTCCGCCTGCAGGAAGTCGAGATCGCCCGCCAGCCCTACATCGCGGCGCCGGCTGACCATTGTGCGGGTCTCCTCCCGGCTCTTGACGGTTTCACGCGCCATGGCGGCACGCTCTTCCATTTCAAGCAGGGTGAAGTAGGCGTTGGCAACGTCGCCGATGAGGGTAAGCCGCACCGAGCGCGCCGCTTCCTCGCTGGAAAGATAACTCGCCAGCGCAGCCGCGTTAAGGCTCCGGACGCGGCCCCAGAGGTCGAGTTCGAAACTGAGTAGCGATACGCCGACGCTGTATTGGTGGCTGGTGATCTGCCGGCCGGTGGGAGAGAGCTCCGCCGGGGTGCGGGCGGAGACACCGCCCGCGGTGGCATTGAGATTGGGCAGGGCGTCGGCGCGTGAAATGCCATAGAGTGCCCGTGCTTCCTCGATGCGGGCCACCGCAATGCGCAGGTCGCGGTTGTGTTCCAGGGCGGTGGCGATCAGGCCTTGCAGCCGGGCATCCGGGAAGTAGGCGCGCCAATCGGTTTCCTCGACCTTGCGTTCACCGGCTGGATTGATGGATGCCGGCCATTGGGCGGCCACCGGCGGCGCCGGGCGGAAATAGTCGGGCATCAGCGAACAGCCGCCCAACGCGGCGCAGATGGCCAGGGTGGCGAGCTTATGCATGTTCGTTCTCCTCGCGATGATCGGGTTCGTGGTGATGGCGGGCGTGGCCCTTGAAGTAGGTCCGCACCACCACGAAGAAGACGGGAACCAGGAAGACCGCCAGGATGGTCGCCGCCAGCATGCCGCCGATGACGCCGGTGCCGATGGCGTGGCGGCTGTTGGCGCCGGCGCCGGAGGAGATGGCCAGCGGCATGACGCCGAGGATGAAGGCGAGCGAAGTCATCAGGATGGGGCGGAACCGCAGTCGGCAGGCTTCCAACGTGGCGTCGATCAGGCTCATGCCGCGCTCCTGCAGGTCGCGGGCGAACTCGATGATCAGGATGGCGTTCTTGCTCGACAAGCCGATGATGGCGATCAGGCCGACCTTGAAATAGACGTCGTTGGGCAGGCCGCGCAACGACACCGCCAGGCTGGCGCCGAAAATACCGAGCGGCACCACCAGCATGACCGCGAAGGGGATCGACCAGCTTTCATAGAGCGCCGCCAGGGTCAGGAACACCACCAGCAGCGAGAGCCCGAAGAGCAGCGGCGCATTGCTGCCGGAGAGCTTTTCCTCGTAGGAGGTGCCGGCCCACTCGAAGCCGAAGCCGCTCGGCAACTGTTCCGAAATCGACTGCATGGTATCCATCGCCTCACCGGTGCTGCGACCGGGCGCCGGGCCGCCGCCGACCTTCATCGCCGGCAGGCCGTTGAAGCGGTCGAGCTTGGGTGCGCCGATGGCCCAACGCGCCGTCACCAGTTCCGAGAGCGGCACCATGGTTCCGGCGCGGTTGCGCACCGGCACGCGCAGCAATTGTTCCGGCGTGGCGCGGGTGGTGTTCTCGGCCTGCATCTGCACGCGCAGGATGCGGCCCTGGCGCTCGAAGTCGTTGATATAGGCGACGCCGAAGGTCGACTGGATGGTGTCGTTGAGGTCCGCGATGCTCACGCCAAGGGTTTCCGCCTTTTGCCGATCGACGTCGAGCAGCAGTTGCGGCCCTGCCTCCTGGCCTTCCGGCCGGACGCCGGCGAGCGCCGGGTTCTTGCCGGCCAGACCGAGCACCATGTTGCGCGCTTCCAGGAGCTTGTCGCGGCCGGCGCCGCCGCGGTCCTGGAGGCGGAAGTCGAAGCCGCCGGTGGCCGCGAGTTCCGGAATCGGTGGCGGATTGACGGCGAAGATCATGGCTTGCTTGATCTGGAAAAAGGCCATGTTGGCGCGCCGGACCAGCGCCGTGGCGGAACTGTCGGGGCCTTTGCGCTCGTCCCAATCCTTGAGGCGGACGAAGGTCAGCGCCGAGTTCTGGCCGCTGCCGAAGAAGGAGAAGCCGACGACGCCGATGACGTGATCCACTTCCGGCTGCTTGAGGAAGAACTGTTCCATCTGGGACAGCACCTCGACCGTGCGCTCCTGCGAGGAGCCGGGTGGCAGCTGCGCCATGCTGATGAAGTAGCCCTGATCCTCTTCCGGCAGGAAGCTGCCGGGGAGGTGCATGAACAGCCAGCCGGTGGCGGCGATGATGACCGCGTACATGACCAGATAACGCCCGGTCTTTTGCAACATGCGCCCGACGATGCCGAGGTAGCCGGTGGTGGTCTTGGCGAAGACGCGGTTGAACCAGCCGAAGAAACCGGTCGTCGGCAACATGTCGTCCTTGCCCGGCTCGTGCTTGAGCAGCGTGGCGCATAGGGCCGGTGTCAGCGTCAGCGCCATCATGGCCGAGAAGGACATGGTGAGCATCAGGGTGACGGCGAACTGGCGGTAAATGACGCCAACCGAGCCGCCGACGAAGAGCATTGGCGCGAACACCGCCATCAGCACCAGGGTGATGCCGATGATGGCGTTGAAGATCTGCTCCATCGCCTTGCGCGTCGCTTCGCGCGGCGGTAGGCCCTCGGTGGTCATAATGCGTTCCACCGCCTCGACCACGACGATGGCGTCGTCCACCACGACCCCGATGGCGAGCACCATGGCGAAAAGCGTCAGCACGTTGATCGAGTAGCCGAACAAATAGAGGCCGGCCATGGCGCCGGTGAGCGCCACCGGCACGACGATGGTCGGAATCAGCGTGGCGCGGATGTTCTCGAGGAAAAGCAGCATCACCAGGAACACCAGCACCACGGCTTCGATCAGGGTGATCACCACTTCGCGGATGGAAATCTCGACGAAGCGCGAGGTGTCGTAAGGCACGGTCCAGGAGACGCCCTTGGGGAAGAAGCGCTCCATCTCGGTCATCTTGGCGCGCACGGCCTTGACCACGTTGAGCGCATTACCGTTGGGGGCGACGCGGATGGCGATGGCGGCGTTGGGCTGGCCGTCGAGGCGCGCATAGATGTCGTAGCTTTGCGAACCGAGTTCGACGCGGGCGACGTCCTTGACACGCACCGCCGAGCCGTCCGGCTGAGTGCGGATGAGGACATTGCCGAATTGCTCGGGCGTCGACAGCCGGCTCTTGACGATGATCGGCGCATTGAGTTGCTGGCCCGGTGCCGCTGGCGCCTGGCCGAGTTCGCCGGAAGCGAGTTCGATGTTCTGGGCACGCACGGCGCGGGTGATGTCGGCCGGAGAAAGATTGTAAGCGTGCAGTTTTTCAGGTTGCAGCCAGAGCCGCATCGAGTATTCCGTGCCGAACAACAGCGCCTCGCCGACGCCATCCACCCGCCGCAGCGGATCGAGCAGGTTGGCGGCGGCGTAACTGCCGAGGTCGACCGAGGAAAGGGTCTTTTCGGGCGAATAGATCGAGATGATCACCACGTAGTTGCGGCTCGGTTTGGTGACCGGCACGCCGATGCGGCGCACGTCGTCCGGCAGCCGCGCCTCGATGCGCTTGAAGCGGTTCTGGGCCTCGACCGAGGCGATATCGATGTTGGTCCCTGGTTCGAATGTCAGCGTCACCGAACCCGTGCTCAACTCGGAAGTCGATTCCATGTAGAGCAGGTGTTCGATGCCGTTCATTTCCTGCTCGATGAGCGAGGTGACGGTGTCTTCCACTACCTTGGCGGAGGCGCCCGGGTAGGTGATGTTGAACGTGATCGCCGGCGGCGCCACCGCCGGGTATTGCGACAAGGGCAGGCCATTGAGGCCGATGATGCCGCCCAGCATGATGACCAGCGCGATGACGATGGCGAAGATCGGCCGATCGATGAAAAATTTTGGAATCATCCTGGAAACCTCTGTGGATCGCGCCCTTGGGCGCGGTTGGCGGGGTGGCGGGCGAGGCGCGAGGACGTGGCATGGTCACTCCTTGCGAGGACGAGCAACAACGCCAGGCGCCCCGCCAAGCGTGCACATGGGCACGAAGCGGGCTTGCTCAAAAGTTGGCTTGCCGCAAAGCCAGAAGCATCAATGTTCATGCGGCTCGCCAAAAGGCAAATAGCGGTCGACTGAAGTTTCCAGGATCATGATTGCCCCTGTGCCTTCTTGTCGGCCTGGGCGGGCGGTTGAGCGGGCGGCGCCGGCGTCTGGGCCGGTGCCGCAGGTTGAGCTTGGGGCGCGGCGGGTGCGCCGCCTTGAGCCGGGGCGGCCGGCGCAGCACTGCCAGGAGCGCCTTGGGCCGGCGCAGCAACGGGAGCCGCCCCCGGTGCGGGCGCCGCGGCGGGCGCTTGCGGTGCCTGGCCGGGAGCACCCGAAGGCTCGCCTAGCGGCTTCGGCTTCACCGGCGTGCCCGGACGCGCCTTTTGCAGACCATTGACGATCACCTGCTCGCCGCCCTTCAGGCCTTCGGCGATGATGAAGTCGCTGCCGCTCATGCCGCCGGTCCTGATCGGGCGCGGCGCCGCCTTGCCCTCGGCGTCGACGATCATCACGAACTGACCTTGCGGGCCGGCCTGAACGGCGCGCTGCGGAATGCGGATAGCCTGGTCGGCCATGGCTTCCGGGAAGCGGATATTGACGAAGGTTCCCGGCAGCAATTCACGCTTGGGGTTCGGGAAGATGGCGCGCAGGGAAACGCTGCCGGTGGCCGGATCGACCGCCATGTCCGAGAACAGGAGTTTGCCCGGCTGGCTATAAACGCTGCCGTCGGCGAGCACCAACTCGACCTTGGCTTCCGTTGCCGCCTTGAGCTTGCCCGACTTGACGGCCTGGCTGATGCGCAGCATGTCGCTGCCCGGCTGGGTGAAATTGGCGTAGATGGGATCGAGTTGTTCGATGGTGGCGAGCAAAGTGGCTTCGCCCTGTTTCGCCAAGGTGCCTTCGGTCACCGCGGCGCGGCCGATGCGGCCGGAAATCGGTGCCGGCACGTTGGTGTTTTCGAGATCGACCCGAGCGCGGCTGAGCACCGCTTCCGCCTGCTTGACCTTGGCTTCGGCGATATCGACCTCCTGCTTGCTCACTGCCTTGATGTCGAGCAGCGGGCGGTAGCGTTCGAGCGTCAACCGGGCGACCGCGGCGTCCGCCTTGGCGGAATCGTAGGCCGCCTGGTAGTTGCGCGGGTCGATGCGGAACAGCGTTGTTCCGGCCTTGACGTCGGTGCCTTCGGTAAAGAGGCGTTTCTCGACGATGCCGTCGACGCGGGCGCGCACTTGCGAGGTCCGGTAAGCCTGCAGCCGTCCCGGCAATACCTGGGTGATGACGGCGGAAGCCGGCGCCACGGTAATGACATCAACCTCGGGCGGCGGCATCGCGGCGCCCGCACCCGGAGCACCCGGAGCGCCAGGCGCGCCGGCCTTCTTGTCGCCCCCGCAGCCGGTGATGAAGGCTGCAAGCAGAAGAGTCATCAGCAGGGTTCGCTTCATATTCATTTCCTTTGGATACTGGGTGGCGCGTAAGCGCGTAGAAAACAGTCGAGCATTTTTTCGATGCGTTCGTCTTCCGGCGTGTCGGAAAGCGGTTCTGTGCACAAGCGGCGGATATGGTCGGCCCCGACCAGCATGCCCATCAGCATTTCCGCCGCAAACTCGGGATCGTCGCGGCGCAGGAAGCCCTCGTCCATGGCGCCCTGGAGAAATCGCGCCAGACGCGATTCCGTCGGCACATGGCCTTTCGCGAAGAACGCCTTCGCCAGACCGGGAAAGCGATTCGCTTCCGAGATCAGGGAGCGGAACATCGCCAACCCATCGTCGCCGAGCGCGCGCGCGCGGAAGGTCTGGGCGAAATTGCGCAAGGTGGTCATGAAGTCGCCGCTCTCGACTTCGAGCGAAACCAGGACGGCATCGCTGAACAGGCGCGCAGCCTCGCTGAACAGCTCGTCCTTGCTCGCGAAGTGGTTGTAGAGCGTTTGCTTGGCGACGCCCGCCCGCGCCGCGATGCCTTCCATGCTGGCG
>JAPUEC010000085.1:4273-18017 GCA_027492775.1 Rhodocyclaceae bacterium | reverse complement strand
GCTGGAAAAACTGGCGGAAATCGATCCCGACAGCCTGACTCCGCACGAAGCGCTGGAAGCGCTTTACGCCCTGAAAGCGCTCAAGCCGTAGTCACCGCGGCATCTCCGGCTGCGGCGGTCGCCGGGGCGCCTGGAACCGCCGCTTCCGTCTTGGCCGAGCTTTCGTCCAACACGACAATCACCTCGCGGCATTGCTCGACCAATTTTTCCCCGCCCGCGGCCTCGGCACGCAGGTGGACATTGCGCGCCAGGTTGCGCATGCGCCAGCCCACCTCGAAAGTGATCTGATTCATTTCGGCGAGCAGTTCGGGGTCGTCGACACCCGACATCAACTGCTGGCGTGCATCGAGCACGCCGGTCGCACGTAGCGACTTGGCGATATTACCGAGCGCGACCAACAAGGCCTCGCCAATCGCCGAGAACATGGGCTCGGGTTTCTTTGCCAGCCGTTCGCGGAGGATCGCCTGCGCCTTTTCGAGCCGTTCCATCTCCTGTTCGGCGCGATCGAAACACGTTTTGTCGCCGGCGCCGACACTCGTGCTCATGCCGCGCATCGATTGCAGCACAGCACTCACCGCTTCGCGATCGAATTCTTCCGGAATCACCCGCAGCGCAAGCGCGATGCGGGTGGGCGCCTCATCGCCTCCGCGCGCCATGATGGCACTGACCGAGTCGGCAACCGCCAGCCAGGCGCCGAGGCGGTGGGTGCGATTGATATCGACGTAATTCGGATAGCCGCTGCCATCGAGCCGTTCATGGTGCAGGGCAATGCACTCGCCGACCAGCGGCGGCAGTGCCGTCAATTCCTTGATCATCAACTGGCCGATCAAGGGGTGGGCGGCAACGTATTTCCATTCGTTGGGGCCGAGCCGGTAGGTGCTTTTGACCAGTTCTGGGTTGACGTAGAGCAAGCCGAAATCGTGCAGGAGCCCGGCCAGCATCAATACCATCGCATCGTGATCGGTCGCGCGCAGGCGCGAGGCGATGCCCACGGCAATGAGAATGGTGTTGAGATTGTGGATGTACTCTTCCCGGCCCTGCTGGTGAATGGCGGTAAGGAGCAAACGCACGGGCGGCGCCAGCTTGATATCCTTGAGCGTCTTGAGCAGCGCCATGGCGCTCTGCGACCCGGCAAAGCACTTGGCGAGCGGATAAACGTCAAGTTGCTCGAAGCACGATGTCACCACATCGCCCAAGGACACCGCCGATTCGACGGTGAGCGCCATTTCCAGAGGGCGGGCGAGTTTGCGCTGAAGAAGGCGGTTTTGAAGTTCGGCGGAAACCCGCTTGCCTTTGGCCAGGAGCTTCATCCCCGAGGCGTCGAAGATATCCTCGCTCGCGACGACGTCATGACTCTCCGAAAGTTGGACAATCCTGTTCAGGCAATATTCATTGACCGTATCGAACATTCAGACCCCTGGCATGCCCCAAGTTGGGGATTATAGTCATAAGGAATTGCGCTGACTATAAACGCGGGGAAAAGTGGCTGCGCCAGTCGGAAACGGTCAATGGCACGTCGGCTCGTCATCTTCGAGGCTATGCACATGGCCGTGTTCGACCTCTTCGGCGCTGGCGGGACGAATGGCCGTCACGGTACAGGTGAATATCAGCGCCATCCCGGCCAAAGGATGATTCCCATCCAGGACGACCTTGTCGTCGGCAATCTCGGTGACGCGATAAATCAGGAAGTCATCCTCCTCGCCGCTCTCCGGTCCGCCTTCGAACTGCATTCCAACCTGGATTTCCTTGGGGAAGTCCTCACGCGCTTCGATCTGGACAAGATCCGCGTCGTACTCGCCAAAGGCCTCGTCCGGCTGCAGCTTGACTTGCACAGATTCGCCGATCTTCTTGCCCTGCAGGGCCTCTTCGATACGGGTGAAGATGTCGTCGTAGCCGCCGTGCAAGTAAACCAGTGGTTCACGGCCCTCGTCGACGACGTTGCCATCGCTGTCGACGACGTTGTAATCAAGCGTTACGACGGTGTTTTTGGCGACCTGGGTATTCATGAATTGAGTTCCTTGACGAGACGGAGCACTTCCTGAGCATGCCCCTTGTAATTGACGTTATAAAGCGCATGGCGAACTACCCCGGCGCGATCGATGATGAAGGTGGAACGGGCGACACAGAATTTCTTGTGGCCATCGACTTCACGCGCTTGCCAAACGCCGTATTGCTTGCAAACAACTCCTTCGACGTCGGACAGCAAGGTGATGCCGATGCCCTCGCGATCGCGGAATTCCGCGTGTTTAAAACAATCGTCGCGATTCACGCCAAGGATAAGGCAATTCTCACGCCCGAACTCATCCTCGTGATCGGAAAAATCCGTGGCTTCGATGGTGCAGCCTGGGGTGCCGTCCTTGGGATAAAAAAACAGCACCACCTGTTTGGCGCCGAGGCATGCCGCGAGATCGACGGTCTCCATATCGGAGTCGGGCAGTGAAAAAACGGGAGCTCGGTCTCCGGACTTCAGTAGCATGTATCCTCCAATCAGCGCCGCGAACCGCGCGCTTGCTGGCGATTCTACCTGCCCCTGGCCTTTTCCGGTATCTGCACGAACGTTTCGTCCTGCTTGATCATGCCGAGTTCGAAACGCGCCCGCTCCTCGATGGCATCGTAACCCTGCTTGAGGTCCCGCACTTCAGCATCGAGGCCGGCGTTGCGGATTTCCAGCTTGTGATTGGCTTCGCGCTGCTGCTGCAATTGCTGGTCGTAATCCCAGACCTTCAACCACCCTCCCTTGCCCACCCAGAGCGGATACTGGAGCAGGATGGCAAGGGAGAATAGACCGACGGTCAGCCAGCGCATGAATACTCGGCATTGCTTGGCGAAACGCGGACGAACCCACTTCCCATACCCGAGGTATGAAAGGTTGGCCTTCTCTCGCCGAGCATCGCCGCCCTTCTCTTAGCGAAGGTTGTAGAACGCCTCGCGGCCGGGATAGGACGCGGTATCGCCGAGATCTTCCTCGATGCGCAGCAACTGGTTGTACTTGGCGATACGGTCGGAACGCGACAGCGAACCGGTCTTGATCTGGCCGGCGTTGAGGCCGACGGCGATATCGGCAATGGTCGAATCCTCGGTCTCGCCCGAGCGGTGCGAAACCACCGCCGTGTAGCCAGCGCGCTTGGCCATTTCGATGGCGGCGAAGGTTTCCGACAGCGTGCCGATCTGATTGATCTTGATCAGGATCGAGTTGGCAACGCCCTTCTGGATGCCTTCCTTGAGGATACGGGTGTTAGTGACGAAGAGATCGTCGCCGACGATCTGCACGCGCTTGCCGAGGCGGTCAGTCAGGAGTTTCCAGCCATCCCAGTCGCCTTCCGCCATGCCATCCTCGATGGAGACGATGGGGTACTGGTCAGCGAGGTTGGCGAGGTAGTCGACGAACTGCTCGGAAGTCAGTTGCAGGTTTTCACCGGAAAGAACGTACTTGCCATCCTTGAAGAATTCGGAGGCGGCGCAGTCGAGGGCGATGAGCACGTCCTGGCCGGGCGTATAGCCGGCGTTTTCGACCGCTTCGAGAATAAGCTGGATGGCTTCGGCATGGCTGCCGAGGTTGGGTGCAAAGCCGCCTTCGTCCCCGACCGCGGTGGAGAAGCCCTTCCTGTCCAGAAGCTTCTTCAAGGCGTGGAAGATTTCCGCGCCACAGCGCAGCGCCTCGCGGAACGAGGACTGGCTCACCGGGAGGATCATGAATTCCTGGATGTCCAGGCTGTTGTTGGCATGCGCGCCGCCGTTGATGATGTTCATCATCGGCACCGGCATCTGCATGGGACCGGAGCCGCCGAAGTAACGATAGAGCGGCAGGCCGGATTCCTCCGCGGCGGCCTTGGCGACGGCCATTGAGACCGCCAGGATGGCGTTGGCGCCGAGGCGCGATTTGTTCTCGGTGCCGTCGAGGTCGATCATGGTCTGGTCGATGAAGGCTTGTTCCTGGGCATCCAGGCCGATGATGGCCTCGGAGATTTCGGTGTTGACGTTCTCCACGGCTTGCAGGACGCCCTTGCCGAGGTAGCGGCCCTTGTCGCCATCGCGCAGTTCGATGGCTTCACGTGAACCGGTGGAGGCGCCGGATGGAACGGCCGCACGGCCCATGACGCCGGATTCGAGGAGAACATCCGCTTCGACGGTTGGATTGCCGCGGGAGTCGAGGATTTCGCGGGCAACGACATCAACGATTGAGCTCATTTTTATTCCTTATTACAATAACTTGGGGTTAAAAGTTAAACTGGATTATCAACACCTGAAACAACCATCATATTCATCTCCGCCGCGCCAGATCGGGCTTCGCGAGCCGCCCGATAGGCGGCGGAATGATAGAACTTTTTCGCCTGTTCGACCGACTCGAACTCGACCACCACCAGCCGCCGGGGCGACCACCCGCCTTCGAGAATCTCGGCGCCACCACCGCGGACGAGGTAGCGACCGCCATGTTCGGCGATGGCCGCTGCGGCTAAGGTCTTGTAGCGCTCATAAGCGTCGGGATCGGTCACCTTGGCTTCGGCGATTAAATATCCCTTGGCGTTCAACGCATTTCCTCGAAACCCGCGGCCTTCACTGCCTTATCCAGCGCGACCAGCGTCTTCAACAGGCCTTCCATACGATCGAGAGGCCAGCTATTGGGACCATCCGATAACGCTTTCTCAGGGCAAGGGTGCGTTTCCATGAACAACCCGGCGATACCGGCAGCCACGGCCGCCCGCGCCAGCACCGGCACGAACTCGCGCTGGCCGCCGGACACTGTTCCCAGCCCGCCGGGCAGCTGAACGGAATGAGTGGCATCGAAGACCACCGGACAATCCGTCTCGCGCATGATGGCGAGGCCGCGCATGTCGGAAACCAGGTTGTTGTAACCGAAACTCGCGCCGCGCTCGCAGACCATGATGTTATCGGCGCCGCCATTGGCTTCGCGCGCCTTGGCGACGACGTTTTTCATGTCCGCTGGCGCAAGGAACTGGCCTTTCTTGATATTGACCGCCTTGCCAGCGGATGCCACCGCGTGGATGAAATCGGTCTGACGGCACAGGAAGGCCGGCGTCTGCAGGACATCGACCACCTGCGCGACGGGCGCGATATCCGCTTCGGTATGAACGTCGGTCAGTACCGGTACGCCAATTTGACGCTTCACTTCAGCGAGGATATTCAAGCCCTCGTCCATGCCAGGACCGCGCGCCGACTTGCCGGAACTGCGATTCGCCTTGTCATACGATGCCTTGAAGATATAGGGCACTCCCAGTCGCTGGCAGATTTCCTTCATCCGGCCGGCGACTTCGAGGCAAAGGCCAAGCGACTCCGCGGTGCAGGGACCGGCGATGAGAAAGAGCGGCCGGTCCAGCCCGGCCTCGAAGCCACACAGCTTCATTTGCCCGCCTGTTGCCGTGCCAACGCCGCTTTGACGTAGGCGGTGAATAACGGATGGCCGCTCCGCGGATTGGAAGTGAATTCCGGGTGGAACTGGACGCCGACGAACCAGGGATGCATTTCTTCGGGCAATTCCATCATTTCCGGAAGGTCCTCGGTCGGAGTCCGCGCCGAAATGATCATGCCGGCTGCCTCGAGTTTGGGGACATAAACGTTATTCACCTCATAACGGTGCCGATGACGTTCATTGACTTCCTTGCCGTAAATCCGTTCCGCCAACGTGCCGGATTTGATCGGACAACGCTGCGCGCCCAGGCGCATGGTGCCACCGAGATTGGAATCGGCGCTGCGCTTCTCGACCTTGCCTTCGCGATCCAGCCACTCCGTGATCAGCGCCACGACGGGATGCGGCGTCTCGGGATCGAATTCGGTGCTATTGGCACCCTCCAGGCCCGCAATATGGCGGGCAAACTCGATGGTCGCCAATTGCATGCCGAGGCAGATGCCGAGATAGGGAATCTTGTTTTCGCGCGCATAACGAATCGCGGCAATCTTCCCCTCGGTGCCGCGCTTGCCGAAGCCACCGGGAACAAGGATCGCATCCATTTTCTTCAAGGCGCCGATGCCGTCGCGCTCGATATCCTCGGAATCTATGTAATGGATGTCGATGCGGCTGTGGGTATGAATTCCGGCGTGCTTGAGCGATTCGATCAGCGATTTATACGATTCGGTGAGATCGACATACTTGCCGACGAAGGCGACGTTGACCTCGTGCTCGGGGTGCTCCAGCGCCTGATTGAGCTTGTCCCAGACGGAAAGATCGGCCGCCCGCGCCAGGATGCCGAGCTTGTGGCAGACGATCTCGTCGATCATCTGGCGATGCAGCATGCTGGGGATCTGGTAAATCGAATCGGCGTCGAGGCATTCGATCACCGCTTCAGGCATGACATTGCAGAACAGCGCGATCTTGCGGCGCTCCTCCGCCGGCATGGAACGGTCGGCACGGCAAAGCAGGATGTCCGGCTGAATACCGATTTCACGCAATTCCTTGACCGAGTGCTGCGTCGGCTTGGTTTTCAATTCCCCGGCGGTGGGGATATAGGGCAGCAGGGTGAGGTGCATGTAGCAGGTGTTGATGCGCCCTTCCTCGATGCCCATCTGGCGGATGGCTTCAAGGAAAGGCAGCGACTCGATGTCGCCTACCGTTCCGCCTACTTCGATGATCGCCACTTCGGCACCCTCGGCGCCACGTTTGATGTAAGCCTTGATTTCGTCGGTAATGTGCGGAATGACCTGAACCGTCTTACCCAGGTATTCGCCCCGACGTTCCTTCTTGATCACCGACTCGTAGATCTGGCCGGTGGTGAAATTATTGCGCTTGCCCATCTTGGCGCTGGTGAAGCGCTCGTAGTGCCCCAGGTCGAGATCGGTTTCGGCACCATCTTCGGTGACGAAGACTTCCCCATGCTGGAACGGGCTCATCGTTCCGGGGTCGACGTTGATGTAGGGATCGAGCTTGAGATGGGTGACTTTGATGCCGCGGGATTCGAGAATGGCACCCAGCGACGCGGCGGCGATGCCCTTGCCCAGCGAGGACACGACACCGCCTGTAACGAAAACGTATTTGGTCATGGAAAGACAGGCTGCTGGAAAGCCGAATTGTAGCCGATAAGACGCATGCGTTCAAAATTGCCGGCTTATGATGGCGTTTTTACGCAGTTCGCGACTTGGCCCGGTTTTAGTTCGTCACAACTTAACTACGTTGGGTGTTCAAGCTGCGCGGCGGCGGATGGTCTCGAATAGGCAAATCGCGCTGGCGGCAGCGACGTTAAGCGATTCGACCGCACCCGGCATGGGAATCTTCACCTTGACCCGAGCCGCCGCCGAGATTTCCGGCCGCACGCCCCGCCCCTCGGAGCCGAAAACCCAGGCGATGGTACCCTCGAGCCGAACGTCGTAAAGCGAAGTCGCATCCTGCAATTGCGTCACCGCCGTAGTCCCTTGAAAGCCCGAAAAGAACTCCAAGAGATCGGCATCCTCAACAATCGATGCTACGAAATGCGCGCCCTGCCCCGCCCTCAAGACCTTGGGCGACCAGGCCGCCGCGCAATCGCCGGACAGCAATATCTGGCGAAAACCGGCCGCCGCCGCGGTACGCAGCATGGTTCCGACATTGCCAGGGTCCTGCACACCATCCAACAGCAAAGTGTCGGTGGCAAAATCGACCGGCGGCGGCTCCGGAATTGGCACAACCGCCATGACCCCGGCGGGAGACTCGACCACGCCGATCTCGCGGAATAACGCCTCAGCCAAGAGACAGACGTCGCGCCCGGCAATAAGCGCAGCAATCTCGTCCTTGTTGAGCGCAGACTCGTCGACGATCAAATGCTCGACCGGCCCCAGCGCTTCTTCGTAGGCAGTGATCAAATGAACACCGTCGAGCAAGGTTCGGCCCGACTGTTGACGCTTCCGGCCGGCATGCGCCAGCCGTTTCAGTTCTTTGAAGAAGGCGTTGTAGCGGGACGCGATACGCTTCATAAGAGACAGAGCTGCTCCGCCACTGGAGCGAAGGTCTTGCGGTGCACCGCACAGATGCCGTGCGCTTGCAAGGCGGCGAAATGCTCTGGGGTCGGATAACCCATGTTGCGATTGAAGCCGAACTGCGGATAGCAGGCATGCAGCGCCACCATCTGCGCATCGCGGGTCGTCTTGGCCAGAATCGAGGCCGCGGCGATACAGGCGGTTGAGCCGTCACCCTTGATGATGGCCTCGGCGGGAATGTCGAGGCGTGGGCATTTGTTGCCGTCGACCAGCGCCCGCTCAGGAACCACGGCCAGGGCACAGACCGCGCGGCGCATGGCAAGCAGCGTCGCCTGAAGGATGTTGAAGCGGTCGATTTCCTCGACGCTGGCTTCGCCAACGGCCCAGGCAACCGCGCGTTCGCGGATCAACACAGCCAGCAAATCGCGCTTCTTTTCGGACAGTTTTTTTGAATCGTTCAAGCCATCGATGGGGCGAGAGGGATCGAGGATGACGGCGGCCGCGACCACTGGTCCCGCCAGCGGGCCGCGCCCTGCCTCATCGACGCCGCAAACGAGACCAGGATGGTAAATCAGCGCAGGCATTCGATCACTGCCTCGGCAGCCTTTTCGGCGGTGTTCTGCCGGAGCTGCAAATGGAGATCGGTAAAGATGTCTTGCAATACGGCAGCGCTGTCCTTGTCCTGATAGAGTTCCATGAGCGTTTCCGCCAGGTTCTCGGGCGTGGCGTCTTCCTGAAGGATTTCCGGCACGACGAAGCGGCCCGCCAATACGTTCGGCAAGCCGACGTAAGGCAAATAGCCCATGCGCTTCATGATCCAATAAGACCCGGGGGACATCTTGTAGGTGATGACGAGCGGCCGCTTGATCAGCGCCGCTTCCAGCGTCGCCGTTCCGCTCGCCACCAAAGAGACGTCGGCCGCGCCAAGCGCATCCTGGGCATGACCGAACAACAGCCGAAATGGCACCGCCTGCGCTTCCTGCCGATAGATGGCCGCTTCGAATTGCAAGCGCGTCTCGCGTGTCGTCAAAGGCACGATGAACAAGGCCGTGGGCAGGTGCTGTTCGTGGATCAGCCGAGCCGTCTGAACATAGGTATCCGCCATGTATTGCAATTCCGATTGGCGGCTGCCCGGCAGCAAGGCGATGATGGGCACGTTCAGCGGCAGATCGAGTTTTTCTCGCACGGCCAGCCGGTCGGTCTGCAAGGGAATCATGTCCGCCAAGGGGTGCCCGACATAACTTACGGGTATCCCTGCATTCTCATAGAGGGGAGGCTCCATGGGAAAAAGCGCCAGCATCTTGGAAACCGATCGCGCCATTTTGCGGATGCGCTTACCCCGCCAGGCCCAGATGGACGGACTGACGTAGTGGATGGTGACGATACCGCGACGTTTCAATCCCGCTTCGAGGCCGAGATTGAAATCAGGCGCGTCGACGCCGATGAATACATCGGGTGGATCAGCCAATAGCCTTTTCTTGAGCTGGCTGCGGATTTTAGAGATCGAGCGGTAGTGCCGGAGCACTTCGACGTAACCTCGAACGGCAAGGGTTTCCGCCGGCCACCAGGCATCGAAGCCTTGAGCGCACATTTTCGGGCCGCCGATGCCGAAGAACTCAGCGTCCGGCAACCTCGTCTTCAGTGCCGCGATCAGATGGCTGGCGAGCAAATCGCCGGATGCCTCGCCCGCCACCATGGCGATGCGGAAACCACTCATCGGATAATGCCGCGCTTGGAAGTCTTCAAGAAATCGAGGAAGAGTTGCACATCGGGCGCCGTCTTGGCGTCTTCCGCCAGTTTTTCCTTGGCCTCTTCGAGCATCAGACCGGACTTGTAAAGTGTCCTATACGCACGCTTGAGCGCCATGATGGAATCCGAGGTAAATCCGCGACGCTTCAATCCCTCGACATTGATGCCGTAGGGTTGAGCGGAATTCCCCGCCGCCATCAGGTAAGGCGGAATATCCTGCAACACTACCGTACCCACCGCGGTCATGATGTGCGCGCCGACATGGCAGAATTGATGCACCCCGGTGTAGCCGCCGAGAATCGCCCAATCGTCGACATGAACGTGGCCTGCCAACTGGGCATTGTTGGCAAAGGTGGTGTGATTTCCGACCTGGCAATCATGCGCGATGTGCACATAAGCCATGATCCAGTTATCGTTGCCGATGCGGGTTACGCCCGCATCCTGCACGGTTCCCAAGTTGAAGGTGCAGAATTCGCGGATGGTGTTACGGTCGCCGATTTCGAGGCGGGTTTCCTCGCCGGCGTATTTCTTGTCCTGCGGCACTTCACCGAGCGAGGCGAACTGGTAGATCCGGTTTTCGCGTCCGATACGGGTGTGGCCCTTGATCACGACATGCGGGCCGATCCAAGTGTCGTCGCCGATCTCGACATTGGGGCCGATCAGGGAATAGGCTCCGATGCTGACATTGGCGCCGATACGCGCCCCGGATTCGACAATGGCGGTCGGATGAATCATTATTGAATTTCCCGTTTTGCACACATGAGCTTGGCCGATGCGACGATCTCACCATCCACCTTGGCCTCGGCATCGTATTTCCAGATACCCCGCATTTGCCTCGCAATCTGGATATGCAAATGCAGTTGATCGCCCGGCATGACCGGCTTCTTAAAACGCGCCTCGTCAATGCCTACAAAATAAAAGACCGAATCAGCATCCGGCATCTCGCCCATGGTCTTGAAGGACAGGATACCGGCAGCCTGAGCCAGTGCCTCCATGATCAGCACGCCCGGCATGACCGGATGGTGAGGAAAGTGCCCGACGAAGAAAGGCTCGTTGATAGTCACGTTCTTGTAGGCATGAATAGATTTCCCGACTTCGAGTTCGAGCACTCGATCGACGAGGAGGAAGGGGTAGCGATGGGGCAAGTGCTCGAGGATCTTATGGATATCCATTTATCAGACTTTCTTTGACAGTTCTTCAACCAGTTTTTCGAGGTGGCCGACACGCTCGGCCATTTGCGCCAAGCGGCGGACCTGGGCGGCATTATGAAGCCAACGGCCGTGCTCTTCCAGTGGGTATAACGCGGTATATTTTCCCGGCTTGTCGATACTTTTCATCACCATGGAACCCGGCGAGATCGTCGTTCCATCGGCGATTGTCAGATGTCCCAAGATCATGGCGGCGCCGCCGAGCATGCAGCCGTTGCCGATCCTGGTGCTGCCGGCGATTCCGACACAACCGGCGATAACGACATGGTCACCAATGACGCAGTTGTGTCCGATCTGGATCTGATTATCCAGCTTGCAGCCGTTACCAATGATCGTATCGTCCAGGGCGCCGCGATCGATGCTGGTATTGGCACCGATCTCGACATCGTCTCCGATGCGAACGCCGCCAATCTGCGGAATTTTGACCCACTGACCGGCATCCGGCGCGAAACCAAAGCCGTCAGCCCCGATTACTGCTCCAGAATGAATAATGGCATTGCGGCCAATAGAGCAACCTGAATAAACCGTGACATTGGGATAAAGCTCGCTCCCATCCCCGATCGATACGCCATCGCCAATAACGCACCCTGGGTGAAGCAGCACCGCATCTCCCAAGGCCACGCCGGCGCCAATCGAAACGCCAGCGCCGATGCACGCAGATTCCGGGATGGGTGATGCACTATCGACCGATGGATGCGTGCCCGAAACCGAAATTTGCTTGGGATTGAGCAGCGCCGTCACCCGCGCGTAGTACGCATAGGGGTTGGCGGCAACGATCCGCGGCAGCGATATCGCTTGCGCAAACGATGGCGGCACGACGACCGCGGACGCGCGCGTGGATTCGAGTTGCGCGCGGTACTTGGGACTGGCGAGAAAACTGATCTGCCCGGCTCGGGCTGTCGCCAAGGCAGCAACCTGAACGACATGCGTTTCCGCGTCCCCAAGAACATCGCCGCCCAAACGGGCGGCGATCTCCTTCAGCGACAGGCCGGCGCAGCCCGATTCCGACATCACTTGCCGTCCGCGAGCGCCTTGATCACCTTCTCGGTGATGTCCAGCTTGGGATTGACCCAAACCACATCCTGCACGATCAAGTCGTACTTTTCAGTCTCGGCAATCTGCTTGATCGCCTTGTTGGCCTTTTCGATCACCGCGCCGTTTTCTTCATTCTGACGCAAGTTCAGGTCTTCCCGGAATTCCCGCTGCTTGCGCTGGAAATCGCGCGACAACTCGGAAAACTCGCGCTCCTTGGTGCGACGCTCGCTTTCCGACATGGTGACCGAGTCCTTCTCCAGCTTTTCCTGCATGGCCTGCAACTGCTTGGCCATACGCTGCAGGTCTTGATCGCGCTTCGAAAATTCGCTTTCCAACTTCTTCGCCGCCTTAACCGCAGCCGGGGCATCGCGGAAAATACGCTGGGTATTGACGAAGCCGATCTTGAGTTCGTTTGCGCTGGCATTCGCCATCAAACCAGCCAACAGCAGAGAAGCCAATACGAGGGATTTGATCTTCAACATGATGCTCCTGAATCAGAAAGTGGTACCCATTTGAAACTGAAAACGCTCAACTTTATCGCCGGGCTTGTTATTTAATGGTTGAGATACACTAAATTTCAACGGGCCCATAGGCGATACCCAGGCCAGAGAAATGCCTGAGGAATAGCGGAAATTATCAAAGGCCAATTTTTCGCCCTTCCCAAATACTTGACCCCCATCCACAAAGGCGCCAATCCTCAGCGATTTATCGAACCCAGGCACGTTAAATAACAACTCCGCGTTTCCTATAAAACGTCGCGTACCGCCGAGACGGTCCTCACATTGAACGTTGCTCGCAGAGCAATTATAAAGCTCGCGTGGCCCCAAGCTGGCAGTAGCAAATCCACGTACAGACCCGATGCCACCCGCATAAAAATTCTTGAAAAAGGGAAGTTCTTGGCCCGCATAGCCATTTGCGATACCGACTTCCCCATTCATCGCCAACGTGAACTGCTTTGAAAGCGGTATAAAGTGCTGTAATTGATATGTCGCCCTGTAATATTTTAAATCTCCTCCAGGCAGCGCCACCTCGATGTTCGCCCGATTTAAGGTCCCTCTTGTCGGAAAAATATAGCTGTCCTTGCCATCGTTCGTCCAACCAAAGGAAATCGGAATCGATATATTCGTTTTACCAAATTTATTTACAAAATCGATATATTGCCTGGGACTAATTGTCCCCCCATATCCATTAGGGTTTCTATCGACTTCGATTGACGTGGAATCTATGGCAATACCGAGATTTATAAATTCCTTTTCCCCAATGGGGAATCCCCAACGAACCCCGCCACCGGTTGAGGCGCTTTTGTACCAACCCACATCCAAACTGGTCGGATTAACATTACGATTATATATATCAAATCCTTGGCTAATACCATCTACGGTAAAGTAAGGATCAGTGTAGGAAAAAGAATATACTCGATTAACCTTACTCGTGCTTATTTGCACCCCGACATTCTTCCCGCTGCCGAATATATTATTTTGAGAGATAGAACCGGAAAGGACCAATTTTTCGGAATTTGAAAATCCCGCACCGAGCATCAGATTTCCGCTGGGCTTCTCTTCGATATTTACGTTAACATCAACTTGGTCGGCAGTTCCAGGAACGGCCGGGGTTTCGACGGCAACATTGGTAAACAGTTCAGTCTTGTCGATACGTTGCTTGGAGAGGGTAACCTTCTCAGCGTCGTACCAACCACCCTCCATCTGGCGCATTTCCCGTCGTACAACTTCATCACGGGTCCTCGTGTTTCCAGAAACATTTACACGCCGCACATATACACGCTTGCCCGGATCGATAAAAACCGTGAAGGCCACCTGACGCTTTTCCTTGTCCAGTTCCGGAGCCGCATT
>JAPUEC010000085.1:0-4234 GCA_027492775.1 Rhodocyclaceae bacterium | reverse complement strand
GCTCAGGAATAACCAAATCGCCGGCCAACTTTACCGAAGATACCTGGTAGCGTTCCCCTTCTCGGATATTAACGGTAATATAAACATCCTGTTTGTCGGGAGAAATTGATACTTGGGTTGAATCAATCGCGAATTCTAGATACCCGCGATTTAAATAATATGAACTCAGCTTCTCGAGGTCCGCGGATAGCTTTTGGCGCGAATACTGGTCATTCTTGCTATACCAACTGAGCCACCCAGGCGTGCTCAATTCGAATAAACCCTGCAAATCCTTCTCGCTGAAAGCCTTTGCGCCAACGATATTGATCTGGCGGATCTTCGCCGCCTGCCCCTCGTCGATGGTGAAATTGATGCCGACCCGGTTACGTTCAAGCGGCGTTACAGTCGTCGTTATGGTCGCACCATAACGCCCGCGCGCCAGATATTGGCGCTTCAGTTCTTGCTCCGATTTCTCGAGCGCGGATCGATCAAAAATGCGCCCTTCGGCAACGCCGGAGTCTTTCAGGGCCTTCTCGATTTTGTCCTTTTCGAATTCTTTCATCCCGACGAAGTCAATCTTCGCGATCGCCGGGCGCTCTTGAACCACTACGACCAGCACATTGCCGTCGATCTCAACTCGGACATCCTTGAAGAATCCCGTGGCGAACAATGATTTGATGGCACTGGCGGCCTTTTCGTCGTTCATCGTATCGCCGACCTTGACAGGCAGGTAACTGAAGACGGTTCCGGCTTCCGTACGCTGAATTCCTTCAACGCGAATATCTTTTACGGTAAATGGCTCGAAGGCCTGGGCCGAAGCCGAAACGAGGCCGCCAATCAGCACCGCGAGGAGTGTCTTTTTCATAAATTCAGCCGGAGAGCAGACGATTAATGTCGTTGAAAAAGGCAAAAGCCATCAGCGCCAGCAAAATGGCCAGGCCGATTTGTTGTCCGATTTCCATGAAACGATCGGACAGCGGGCCGCGCTTGATGACTTCCAATATATGATACAACAAATGCCCACCATCCAATACGGGTATGGGTAGCAGATTCAGCACGCCGAGGCTGACGCTCACCAGCGCCATGAACTTGAGATAGTAGTCAAGACCAAGCTTGGCGGACTGTCCCGCGTAATCGGCGATGGTCACCGGCCCGGAAAGATTGCGCCAGGAAACTTCACCAGTCAGCATTTTACCGAGCATCACCAGGCTGAAGGCTGACTTTTCCCAGGTTTCCCGCAACGCCTTGCCACCGGCGTCAAGAAAACCGTAACGGATCAAGGCATGGGTTTCGCGGCGCGCCTCCCCCATGTCCGCCGGGGCCGCCCCCATGCGCCCGATGTGCTTACCCCGTTCCTCGACATTGTCGGGCAGCACTTGGAACCTCAGCCGTTCGTTGCCCCGCGCTACGTCAATCGACAGCGCGAGATTTGGCGAAGCGCGCACTTTGAGAACGACATCCTGCCAGGTCGTCACCGATACTCCCGCGATCGCCAGCAATTCGTCGCCCGCTTTCAAGCCCGAACGCTCGGCAGGGCCGCCTGGAGAAAGCTTGCCCAGAACGGGAGGAATATGGGGCCGGAAAAACGTCACCCCGAGACGTTCTAGGCCATCGCCCTGCCAGCCGTCTTCGGAAACCGCGGCCAAAGGCAGGCGGCGAAAGGCAATCTCGTTGCGGTCGTTGGCAACTTCGATTTCAACACTTTCCTGCTCGGCAGCCTTTTTCAGGATCAGCCAACGAAAATCCTGCCAAGTATCGACGTTTTGTCCATCGACGGCCCGCACCCGCTCGCCGTTCGTAATTCCGGCTATCGCAGCAGGCGACGCGGCGGGCGGGGTGCCAAGAATCGGCAGCAATTCCTCGCTACCGACCCAGAAAATTCCCCAATACAACAGAATCGCCAGAATGAAATTAGCTGCCGGCCCAGCAGCGACGATGGCGCTGCGGCGGCCAATCGACTTGCGGTTGTATGCATAGGCAAGTTCCCGCGGAGCAACTTCGCCCTCCCTTTCGTCCAGCATCTTGACGTAACCGCCAAGCGGGAAAACGCCTATCGCCCATTCCGTGCCATCCGGCTTGAAACGTCGGGACCACAAGGCTTTCCCGAAACCGACCGAGAACCGCAGGACCTTGACCCCGCACAAGCGTGCCACCGTATAGTGTCCCAGCTCATGCACGAGAACGAGCACCCCTAAAACGATGACGAACGCAACGAGATAGAGGGAAAAGTTACTCACGCGAAGCACTGCTCCGAAATGACATTGGCGGCATATTCCCGGGCTGCGGCATCGGCGGCAAGGACGCTCGCCAGATCGCTCGCCACCCCGGGACGCACCGCATCAAGCGTGGCGGTGACGACCCGCGGAATATCGAGGAATCCCAAGCGCCCGTCGAGGAAAGCTTCCACGGCCTTTTCATTGGCCGCGTTCAACACGGTGGGGGCCATGCCGCCAGCCTCAAGCGCCTGATAGGCAAGCTTGAGGCAAGGAAAGTTCTCGAAATCCGGCGCCTCGAAATCCAGGCGACCGATTTTGAACAAATCCAGCGGCTCGACGCCCGAATCGATGCGTTCCGGATGCGCCAGGCAATGGGCAATCGGAGTCCGCATATCCGGGTTCCCCAACTGCGCGAGAATGGAACCGTCGGCATATTCAACCATGGAGTGAATGACACTTTGGGGATGCACCACCACCTGGATTTTCTCCGGTGGCAGGTTGAAGAGCCAGCATGCTTCGATGACCTCCAATCCCTTGTTCATCATGGTAGCGGAATCGACGGAGATCTTGCGCCCCATCACCCAGTTCGGATGGGCGCAGGCCTGCGTCGGGGTAACCGCCGCGAGTTCCGATCTCGGCTTGCTGCGGAAAGGGCCGCCCGAAGCCGTGAGCAGCACGCGCTTTACGCCCTGCCCGGCAAGATCAGCCGAGAAATTGGGCGGCAACGACTGGAAGATGGCATTGTGCTCGCTATCGACCGGCAACAATTGCGCGCGATTTTCACGCACTGTCTTAACGAACAATTCGCCGGCCATTACCAAGGCTTCCTTGTTCGCGAGAAGGATTTTCTTGCCAGTCCTGGCAGCGGCCAATGTCGGCTCGAGGCCCGCTGCGCCGACGATTGCGGCCATGACGGTCGTTACCTCAGATGCTGAAGCCGTCTCGATCAAGGCATCGACGCCGAAGGAAACCTCGGTCGCGATACCGACCGATCGCAGTCGGGAATTCAATTCACAAGCCAGGGCCCGATCGCCCAGGACGGCACGGACCGGTTTGAATTCCACGCATTGCTCGAACAACCGATCGATCTGGGTATGGGCGCATAATGCGTAAATGCGATACCGCTCCGGGTGGCGCCGTACGACATCCAGCGTGCTGACGCCGATGGAGCCGGTGGAACCGAGTAGCGTTAAGGTCTGGAAAGTCATTGCGGCATCATTCCGGAGAGCACGGACAACAGCGCCACTAGGGGAAGTGTCGAAGTCAGACTGTCGATGCGGTCCAGCACCCCACCGTGTCCGGGCAAGGCGTTGCTACTGTCTTTAAGGCCGACCTGGCGTTTCAGCAGGGACTCGAAAAGATCGCCAACCACACTGACAACGCTAACCATCAACAGCCCCAAGATCCAGATCCAAACCGCCGGCGCTTCAATTCCGGCGATGTGACGTAGCGCCAAGCCATAAACGACGACGACTACAGCGCCGCCGATGGCGCCCTCCCAGGTCTTTCCCGGGCTGATCGAGGGTGCCAATTTGCGACGACCTAAGAGGCGCCCGAAAAAATACGCACCGATGTCAGCAACCCAGATCGCCGCCACGATTGCCAGAAAGACCGACGATCCCAGCAGGCGAAGCTGAACGATGGCCAACCAGGCAGGAAAAATCACCATCAAGCCGACGGCCAAGCCGAGAACATTGCTGGGAAGCGGCCATTTTTGACGCAGCCACATCGGGCCGAGAAATATCCAAAACAACGCCGCCAACCCATAGATCGGCAATGCGTTCTTTGCGACGAAGGCCTCGTGTTCGCTTGCGCCCAAGGTCTCTGGGGTGACAATCAAGCAAAGTAAACAAATAATGATCAACGCGATGCCGTTTGCAATCCGGCGGCGTGGGGAAAGCCGCATGAAACCGCTCCACTCCCACCCCGCAATTCCGGCAACCACGGCCATCAAGACCGCCCAGCCCCTCTGCGGCATCAAGAGCAAGCGGGAAACAAAAGCGACAAGCAGGAGAACCGCCTTCACTACCCGGGTTTTA
>JAPUEC010000084.1 GCA_027492775.1 Rhodocyclaceae bacterium | reverse complement strand
CGCGAAGGCGGCCGTACCGTCGGCGCCGGCGTCGTGGCCAAGATTATCGAGTAATACGTTTGAAGCAAGGAGGAGTGGGGGATTCCCTCACTCTTCCAGTCGCTCTTTATCTCGCTCTTTGGGAAACAAAATGCAAAGTCAAAAAATCCGTATCCGCCTCAAGGCGTTCGACTATCGCCTGATTGATCAATCCGCTCAGGAAATCGTCGATACCGCCAAGCGTACCGGCGCCGTTGTCCGTGGCCCCGTGCCGCTGCCGACGCGCAAGCAGCGTTTCGACATCCTGCGTTCGCCGCACGTGAACAAGTCGTCGCGCGATCAGTTCGAGATCCGCACGCACCAGCGTCTGATGGATATCATCGATCCGACCGACAAGACGGTCGACGCTTTGATGAAGCTCGATCTGCCGGCTGGCGTCGACGTCGAGATCAAGTTGCAGTAAAGCACCAACTGCAGATATAATCTGCGGTTTTTCGGGGGTAGCCCTAGTGGCTGCCCATGTTTGCGTCAACATCGACCGGCCAATCGCAGCCGGCGATGAGGAGAATAACCATGAGTCTAGGCCTTGTTGGTCGCAAGGTTGGCATGACTCGCATTTTTGCCGAGGATGGCGCGTCCATTCCGGTAACTGTGCTAGACGTGTCCAACAATCGCGTGACCCAAGTAAAAACGCCGGAAACCGACGGCTATGCAGCCGTTCAGGTCGCTTTCGGCAAGCGCCGCGCCTCGCGTGTTTCCAAAGCCATTGCTGGCCATCTGGCCAAAGCGGGTGTGGAAGCCGGGCACGTGCTCAAGGAGTTCCAGGTCGAAGCTGGTCAACTCGGCGAATTCAAGCCGGGCGATCAAGTTGCCGTCACCATCTTTGCCGAAGGGCAAAAGGTCGACGTCACCGGTTCTTCGATCGGTAAGGGCTTCCAGGGCGGTATCAAGCGCCACCACTTCAGTTCCAATCGTGCTTCCCACGGTAACTCGGTTTCGCATAACGCGCCGGGTTCCATCGGTATGGCGCAGGATCCGGGTCGTGTTTTCCCGGGCAAGCGCATGGCCGGTCATCTGGGTGATGTGCAGCGTACCCAGTTGGGCTTGACGATCGTTCGTGTCGATGTCGAGCGTCAGTTGCTGCTGGTCAAGGGTGCGGTGCCGGGATCCAAGGGTTCCGACGTCATCGTGCGTCCGGCGATCAAGGCATAAGGGGGCGACATGGAACTTAAGGTTATCAACGAACAGGGTCAGGCGGCTGCGAGCATGCAGGCTTCCGACATTCTGTTCGGACGCGACTTCAATGAAGCGCTGGTGCACCAGATGGTCGTGGCCTATCAAGCCAACGCCCGTTCCGGCGACCGCGCCCAGAAGGATCGCTCCGAAGTCCGCCATACCACCACCAAGCCGTGGCGCCAGAAGGGTACGGGCCGTGCTCGTGCCGGTAGCAATGGCAGCCCGCTGTGGCGTGGAGGCGGTCGTATTTTCCCGAACTCTCCGGATGAGAACTTCACCCAGAAGCTCAACCGCAAGATGTTCCGCGCCGGCATGGCGTCCATCCTCTCCGAGCTGGCCCGTCAAGGCCGTCTGGTGGTGGTGGAAGATCTGTCGATCGATTCTCCCAAAACCAAGCTCTTCGCCCAAAAGCTGAAGGCTCTGGGAATGGACGACAGTCTGCTGGTCATCACCGATAGCTTGAACGAGAACCTCTATCTCTCGTCCCGCAATCTGCCCAACGTTCTGGTGCTGGAAGCGCAGGAAGCCGATCCGGTTTCCCTGGTGCGTTTCCCCAAGGTGCTGGTCACCAAGAACGCCGTGGCCAAATTCGAGGAGATGTGGGCATGACCACCTACAATCAGGAACGCCTGCTGCAGGTGCTGCTGGCACCGCAAGTCTCCGAAAAGGCCACCTACGTCGCGGACAAGAACGAGCAAGTCGTCTTCCGCGTTGTGCCGAATGCCACCAAGCCGGAAATCAAGGCCGCGGTCGAACTGCTCTTCAAAGTGCAGGTCGAGAGCGTTCAGGTCTCGAATACGCATGGCAAGGAAAAGCGCTTCAAGGGCGCCATCGGTCGTCGCAAGTCCTGGAAGAAGGCCTTTGTCTGCCTCAAGCCGGGACAGGAAATCAATTTCGCTGAAGGAGGGAATGCGTAATGGCCCTCATTAAAGTCAAGCCGACTTCGCCCGGCCGTCGCGCCGTCGTCAAGGTCGTCAGTCCCGATCTGCACAAGGGCGCGCCCTATGCGCCGCTGCTGGAAAGCCAGAGCGTCAAGGCGGGCCGCAACCACCATGGCCGCATCACCGTGCGGCATCAGGGTGGCGGCCATAAGCAGCATTACCGTGTCATCGATTTCAAGCGCAACAAGGACGGCATTCCCGCCAAGGTCGAGCGCCTGGAATACGATCCGAACCGTTCCGCCAATATCGCCCTCGTCTGCTATGCGGACGGCGAGCGCCGCTACATCATTGCCCCCAAGGGTTTGGTGGTCGGCCAGGAATTGATGAGCGGCCCGGATGCGCCGATCAAGGTCGGCAACGCCAAGGTGCTGCGCAACATTCCGGTGGGTTCGACGATCCATTGCATCGAGATGCTGCCCGGCAAGGGTGCCCAGCTGGCTCGCGCCGCCGGAACTTCCGCCCAGTTGCTGGCGCGTGAAGGCTCCTACGCTCAGGTCCGTTTGCGCTCCGGCGAAGTCCGCCGGGTGCACGTCGAATGCCGCGCCACCATTGGTGAAGTCGGCAACGAGGAAAACAGCCTGCGCAAGATCGGCAAGGCCGGGGCCCAGCGCTGGCGTGGTATCCGTCCGACGGTTCGCGGCGTTGCCATGAACCCGGTGGATCACCCGCACGGCGGCGGTGAAGGCCGTACCGGCGAAGGCCGTGTGCCGGTCAATCCCTGGGGTCAGCCGACCAAGGGCTACCGCACCCGCAAGAACAAGCGCACGAGCAGCATGATCGTGCAGCGTCGTCATAAGCGATAAGGGGTAAGAAATGGGACGTTCTCTTAAAAAAGGCCCGTTTGTTGACGCATATCTGATCGACAAGGTCGAGGCCGCGCGTGCCACGAACGACAAGCGTCCGATCAAGGTTTGGACGCGTCGGTCGACGATTCTGCCCGAATTCATCGGTTTGACGATCGCGGTGCATAACGGCAAGCAGCATGTTCCGGTGTTCGTCACCGAGAACATGGTCGGTCATAAGCTCGGCGAGTTTTCGCTGACCCGGACGTTCAAGGGTCACACCGCCGGCAAGAAGGCCAAGAAGTAAGGAGCAGACATGGAAACTCGTGCAAATTTGCGAGGCGTACGCCTCTCCGCGCAGAAAGGCCGCCTCGTGGCGGATCTGGTGCGCGGCAAGCCGGTTGGCCAGGCGCTCAATATTCTGGCTTTCTGCCCCAAAAAGGGCGCCGGCATCGTCAAGAAGGTTCTGGAATCGGCGATTGCCAATGCCGAACATAACGACGGTGCGGACATCGACGAATTGAAGGTCAAGACCATCTACGTCGAAAAGGGCATGGTTCTGAAGCGCTTTACTGCACGCGCCAAAGGCCGTGGCAATCGGATCAGCAAGCCGACCTGCCACATCTATTTGACCGTCGGTAACTAAGGAAAGACCATGGGACAGAAGATTCATCCGACTGGGTTTCGCCTTTGTGTCACCCGTAATTGGAATTCCCGCTGGTTCGCCAAGGGCCAAGACTTCCCGGACATGCTCAATGAAGATATTCGCGTCCGCGAATATCTCAAGAAGAAGCTGGCGCATGCCTCCGTGGGTCGCATCCTTATCGAGCGTCCGGCCAAGACCGCCCGCGTCACCGTGTTCTCCGCCCGTCCGGGCGTGGTCATCGGCAAAAAGGGCGAGGATATCGAACAGCTGCGCGGCGACTTGCAACGCATCATGGGCGTGCCGGTGCACGTTTCCATCGAGGAAATCCGCAAGCCTGAAATCGATGCCAAGCTGATCGCTGATTCGATCGCCCAGCAGCTCGAAAAGCGCATCATGTTCCGTCGGGCCATGAAGCGCGCCATGCAGAATGCCATGCGCCTCGGCGCCCAGGGCATCAAGATCATGAGCTCGGGCCGTCTGAACGGTATCGAAATCGCCCGTAACGAGTGGTATCGCGAAGGCCGCGTGCCGCTGCATACCCTGCGTGCGGACATCGACTACGCCACCTCCGAAGCCCGCACCACTTACGGTGTGATCGGCATCAAGGTGTGGGTCTACAAGGGTGAAATGCTGGCCCGCAACGAGCAGCCTGAAGTGGTCGAGCCGAGCGCCGAAGAACAAAAGCGTCCGGCCCGCCGCGGTCCCTCGAAGCCGGCTGTCGAAGGCGAAGCCAAGCCGCGTACCCCGCGTGCCACGGTGAAGAAAGCTGAAAGTGCCGAAGGCGAAGCAGCCAAAGCACCGGCAGCAGCACCAGCACCGGCCAAGCGTGTAAGAAAGGCAGGAGCGTAAGATCATGTTGCAACCGAATCGTCGCAAATACCGCAAGGAACAGAAGGGACGCAACACTGGTCTGGCGACCGTGGGCACCAAGGTTTCCTTCGGCGAATGGGGCCTGAAGGCCACCGGCCGTGGTCGTTTGACCGCGCGCCAGATCGAAGCGGCCCGTCGCGCCATGACCCGTCATATCAAGCGGGGTGGTCGCATCTGGATCCGCATTTTCCCGGACAAGCCGGTTTCCAAGAAGCCGCTGGAAGTTCGTATGGGTAACGGCAAGGGAAACCCGGAGTACTGGGTTGCCGAAATCCAGCCGGGCAAGGTCCTGTATGAAATGGACGGCGTCAATGAAGCCCTGGCCCGTGAAGCGTTCGCGCTCGCGGCCGCCAAGCTGCCGATTTCGACCACGTTCGTGACTCGTCATCTGGGGTGATCATGAAAGCGAAAGAACTGAGAACCAAGAACGCGGACGAGCTCAACACCGAACTGCTGGACCTCCTGAAGGCCCAGTTCGGTCTGCGCATGCAGCTGGCAACCCAGCAATTGTCCAATACCAGCCAATTGTCCAAGGTGCGCCGCGACATCGCGCGTGTTCGTACCCTTATCCGTGAGAAGGCGGTGCAGCAATGAGCGAGACCACCAAAAACAAGCGTACGCTCCAAGGTCGTGTTCTTAGCGACAAGATGGAAAAGACGGTGACCGTCCTGGTCGAGCGCAAGGTCAAGCACCCCGTGTACGGCAAGGTGATGACGCGTTCAGCCAAGTATCACGCGCATAACGACGACAACCTGGCCAAGGCCGGCGATCTGGTCGAGATCGAAGAATCCCGCCCGATTTCCCGCACCAAGGCTTGGCGCGTCATCAACGTGTTGGAGAAGGCAATCGCCATCTGATTTATCGATGGTGCTTGCGCCCTGAGAAAGAGGCCGGTATAATCCGGCTTCTTTTTTCACCGCCAGGCAATTTCGCCGGGCGGCCTTGAAGATCAACCCGTACGGGTTCCAAGACTGACCGCCCTGGCGGTACAAGTTGGAGTTAAACAATGATTCAGATGCAGACGATTCTGGACGTCGCCGATAACACCGGCGCGCGTTCGGTGATGTGTATCAAGGTGCTGGGCGGCTCTAAGCGCCGTTATGCCGGCATTGGTGACATCATCAAGGTGAGCATCAAGGATGCCGCCCCCCGTGGCCGCGTCAAGAAGGGCGACGTTTATAGCGCGGTTGTGGTGCGTACTGCCAAGGGCGTTCGTCGCCCGGACGGTTCGCTGGTGCGCTTCGACGGCAACGCCGCGGTGCTGCTCAACAACAAGCTGGAGCCTATCGGCACCCGTATCTTCGGCCCGGTGACGCGTGAACTGCGTACCGAGCGTTTCATGAAGATCGTGTCGCTGGCGCCGGAAGTGCTGTAAGGAGCGCGGGATGGAAAAGATCAGAAAAGGTGACGAAGTCATCGTCATCACCGGCAAGGACAAGGGCAAGCGCGGTACCGTGCTGAGCCGCGTCGACGCCGAACGTGTGCTTGTCGAGGGCATCAATCGCGCCAAGAAGCACGTCAAGCCGAACCCGGTCAAGGGTGTGGTGGGCGGCATCATCGACAAGGACATGCCGATTCAAATCTCCAATGTCGCGCTGTTCAATCCGGCGACCAGCAAGGCCGACCGCGTCGGCTTCAAGGTCCTCGAGGACGGCCGCAAGGTTCGCGTGTTCAAGTCGAACGGCGAACTGGTGAAGGCTTAAGGGGCGATCATGGCGCGTTTGCAAGATTTTTACAAAGATACCGTGATGGCTGACTTGTCCAAGCAGTTTGGCTACAAGTCGGTCATGGAAGTGCCGCGCATCACCAAGATCACCCTCAACATGGGTGTGGGTGAGGCGGTTGCGGACAAGAAAGTGCTCGAGAACGCCGTCGGCGACATGCAGAAGATCGCGGGTCAAAAGCCGGTGGTGACCAAGGCACGCAAGTCCATCGCTGGCTTCAAGATTCGTGACGGCTATCCGATCGGCTGCATGCTCACCCTGCGCGGTCCGCGTATGTATGAATTCCTCGATCGTCTCGTTACCGTGGCGCTGCCGCGTGTTCGCGACTTCCGTGGAATCTCCGGCAAGGGGTTCGACGGCCAGGGCAACTACAACATGGGTGTCAAGGAGCAGATTATTTTCCCCGAGATCGAGTACGACAAGATCGACGCACTGCGCGGGATGAATATCAGCATCACGACGACGGCCAAGACTGACGCGGAAGCCAAGGCTCTGCTCGCCGCGTTCAAATTTCCGTTCAAGAATTGAGATCACCATGGCAAAACTGTCTCTGATCAATCGTGACGACAAGCGCCGCAAGCTGGTTGCCCAGTATGCGAAGAAGCGCGCTGCCCTGCAGGCCGTCATCGACAACGCCGGTGCTTCCGATGCCGAGCGTTATGAAGCCCGTTTGAAGCTGCAGCAACTGCCTCGCAATTCGAGCCCCAGCCGTCTGCGCAATCGTTGCCAGATGACCGGTCGCCCGCGTGGCGTGTTCCGCAAGTTCGGCTTGTGCCGTAACAAGATCCGCGAACTTGCCTTCGCCGGCGAAATTCCCGGCGTCGTCAAGGCGAGCTGGTAAAGGAGATCAAGAATGGCAATGAGCGATCCGATCGCGGACATGCTGACCCGCATCCGCAATGCGCAGCTCGCCGAGAAGGCTACGGTTTCCATGCCGTCGTCCAAGCTCAAGGTGGCGATTGCGGCCGTGCTCAAGGACGAAGGCTACGTCGACAATTTCGCCGTGCGCGAAAATGAAGGCAAGCCGATGCTCGAAATCGCGCTCAAGTATTACGCCGGTCGTCCGGTGATTGAGCGTATCGAGCGCGTTTCCAAGCCCGGCCTGCGTATTTACAAGGGTAGCAACGACATTCCCCGCGTCATGAACGGCCTGGGTGTGGCCATCGTGTCCACGCCGAAGGGTGTCATGACTGACCGCAAGGCACGCGCCAGCAATATCGGCGGCGAAGTGCTTTGCATCGTGGCGTAAGGAGTCGATATGTCGCGAATTGGCAAGAATCCCGTAGTGCTGCCCGCAGGCGTTCAAGTGACTGTGGCCGGCCAGGAAATTACCGTTAAAGGCCCGTTGGGCTCCCTCAAGACCGCCATGCATCCGGCTGTGAGTGTTGAAATTCAGGGCGAAACCCTCGTATGCTCCCGTGTTTCGGGTGTCGACAACGCTTCCGCCATGTGGGGCACCATGCGTGCCAACATCAACAACATGGTCAATGGCGTCTCCAAGGGTTTTGAGCGCAAGCTGAATCTGGTGGGCGTGGGGTACCGCGCCCAGGCGCAGGGCGACACCCTGAATCTCTCCCTGGGCTTCTCGCATCCCGTTGCGCACAAGATGCCCAATGGAATCAAGGTCGAGTGCCCGACCCAGACGGAAATCGTCATCAAGGGGATCGACAAGCAACTCGTCGGTCAGGTCGCCGCGGAAGTTCGCGCCTATCGCAAACCGGAGCCCTACAAGGGCAAGGGCGTGCGGTATTCGGACGAACGCGTGGTTATCAAGGAAACCAAGAAGAAGTAAGGGTGGCATATGTTTAACAAAAAGCTAGCGCGTCTGCGCCGTGCCCGCAAAACCCGGGCCAAAATCGCCGAGCTCAAGACTGTGCGCTTGTGCGTTAATCGCACGAACTGCCACATTTACGCCCAGGTTATTTCCTCCTGTGGGAGCAAGGTTCTCGCTTCGGCGTCAACCCTGGAACCGGCGTTCCGCAAGGAAACCGCCAATGGCGGCAACAAAGCGGCCGCCGCTGCGATCGGCAAGCTGATCGCCGATCGGGCCAAGTCTGCCGGTATCGAGCAGGTGGCTTTCGACCGTTCCGGTTTGCAATACCATGGCCGCGTCAAGGCGCTGGCTGAAGCCGCCCGTGAAAACGGCCTGAAGTTCTGACCGGGTGAGAGACGAGGTTACAAATGGCTAAACCTGAAAGAAACAAGAAGCCCCAGCAATCCGACGAGCGCGATGATGGCTTGCGCGAGAAGATGGTATCGATCAACCGCGTCACCAAGGTGGTGAAGGGTGGTCGTATCCTCGGTTTCGCCGCGCTGACCGTGGTCGGCGATGGTGATGGTGGCGTTGGCATGGGCAGCGGCAAGGCTCGTGAAGTGCCGGTCGCCGTACAGAAGGCGATGGACGAAGCCCGTCGCAAGCTGTTCAAGGTCAAGCTCAAGAATGGTTCGGTCCATCACACGGTGATGGGCAAGCACGGCGCGACTTCGGTCATGATCCAGCCGGCCCCCGAGGGCACTGGCATCATCGCTGGTGGCGCTATGCGGGCGGTGTTCGAAGTCGTCGGCATCACTAACGTGGTGGCGAAGGCGCACGGCTCGACCAATCCCTACAACATCGTTCGTGCCACTCTTCATGGCCTGCAAGCCATGAACACGCCGGCGGAAATCGCCGCCAAGCGTGGCAAGAGCGTCGAAGAGATCACGGGGTAAGCGTCATGGCGGAAAAGAAAATCAAGGTGACGCTCGTCAAGAGCATCATCGGTACCAAAGAATCGCATCGCGCCACCGTGCGCGGGCTGGGTCTGCGCAAGCTCAACAGCTCTTCCGAGCTGGTGGACACTCCGGCGGTTCGCGGCATGATCAACAAGGTCGCCTACCTGGTAAAGGCTGAGGGCTAAGAAAATGCGTTTGAACACCATTAAACCCGCCGAGGGCGCCAATAAACCTGCGCGCCGCGTTGGCCGCGGTATCGGCTCCGGCCTGGGCAAGACCTGTGGCCGTGGTCACAAAGGTCAGAAATCCCGTTCCGGCGGTTTTCACAAGGTCGGTTTTGAGGGCGGTCAGATGCCGCTCCAGCGCCGTCTGCCGAAGCGCGGGTTCAAGTCGCTGACGGCCGGCCGTAACGCGGAAGTTCGCTTGTCCGAAATCGCCCTCCTGCCGGTTGACGAGATCGATCTGCTGACCTTGAAGCAAGCCGGCGTGATCCCGGGCGATGCGCTGTCTGCCAAGATCATCCTTTCCGGCGCCATCAGCAAGAAGGTGGTGCTCAAGGGTGTCGGTGCGACCAAGGGTGCCAAGGCGGCGATCGAAGCTGCCGGCGGCTCGGTTTCTGAATAATTAAGAGAACAGAGGCAAGCGCGTTGGCAGAAAAACCCAATCCGGTCAGCAAAGGCGGCAAGTTCGGCGATCTCAAGCGCCGGCTGTGGTTTCTGCTGGGCGCGCTGGTCGTCTATCGCATGGGGGCGCATATCCCCGTGCCGGGGATCGACCCGGTTGCGCTGGCCGAACTCTTCAAATCGCAACAAGGCGGCATCCTGGGCATGTTCAACATGTTCTCGGGTGGCGCCCTGTCGCGCTTCACCATTTTTGCGCTGGGGATCATGCCGTACATTTCGGCATCGATCATCATGCAGCTCATGACCGTCGCCAGCCCGCAGCTGGAGGCGCTCAAGAAGGAAGGCGAATCCGGTCGCCGCAAGATCACCCAATATACGCGCTATGGAACCGTGTTCCTGGCGTTGTTCCAGGGCTTGGGCATCGCGATCGCGCTCGAGGCGCAACCGCATCTCGTTGCCGATCCGGGGTTCATGTTCCGCCTGACCACGGTTTCGACGCTGGTCACCGGCACCATGTTCCTGATGTGGCTGGGCGAACAGGTCACCGAGCGCGGCTTGGGCAACGGCATTTCGATCATCATTTTTGCCGGTATCGCGGCGGGTTTGCCGAATGCAATCGGCGGCCTTTTCGAGCTAGTGCGGACCGGCGCCATGCACGCCCTGACGGCGCTCTTCATCTGCGCCTTGGTGGTGGTGGTGACGGCTTTCGTCGTCTTCGTCGAACGCGGACAACGCAAGATTCTGGTCAACTACGCCAAGCGCCAGGTCGGCAACAAGATTTATGGCGGCCAGAGCTCGCATCTGCCGCTGAAGCTGAACATGTCGGGCGTTATCCCGCCGATTTTCGCCTCGAGCATTATTCTTTTCCCGGCGACCCTGGGTAACTGGTTTGGATCACACCAGTCAATGACGTGGCTGAAGGATATCGCCGCGACGCTTTCCCCCGGCCAGCCGATTTACGTCATGCTTTACGCGGCGGCGATCATTTTCTTCTGCTTCTTCTATACGGCCCTGGTGTTCAATTCCAAGGAGACCGCGGACAACCTCAAGAAGAGCGGCGCCTTCGTTCCGGGCATCCGCCCGGGCGAGCAGACGGCACGGTATGTCGACAAGATTTTGATGCGCCTGACCTTGATCGGCGCTGCCTACATCACCTTGGTGTGTCTGCTGCCGGAATTCCTGATCCTGAAGTGGAATGTGCCGTTCTACTTTGGCGGTACCTCGCTTCTGATTATCGTTGTCGTGACGATGGACTTCATGTCCCAGGTGCAGGCCTATGTGATGACCCATCAGTATGAGAGCCTCTTGAAGAAAGCAAACTTCAAGGGATCCCCCCCGATGATCAAGTAAGGCGGGTATGTCAAAGGAAGACTTGATTGAAATGCAGGGCGAGGTCGTTGAGAACCTCCCCAACGCGACCTTCAAGGTCAAGCTGGAAAATGGGCACATCGTGCTCGGATTTATCTCTGGCAAGATGCGGATGCACTATATCCGGATCCTGCCTGGCGACAAGGTGACGGTTCAACTGACACCGTATGATTTAAGCAAGGCGCGGATCGTTTTCCGCGCCAAGTAAAAACGAATTCTCTACGCAATAAACCGCGGGGCAAGGAAATCACGGCTGCTTTCCAAGCTTTGCAGACGAGGAGTAAGACATGAGAGTGCAACCTTCAGTGAAGCGCATTTGCCGCAATTGCAAAGTCATCCGCCGTAAAGGCGTGGTGCGCGTCATTTGCAAGGACCCGCGTCATAAGCAGCGCCAGGGCTAATTCCTGTGCGTATTTTGAATCCAATTTTTGTAACGTTGGGGTGATTCGATGGCCCGTATCGCAGGGGTAAACATTCCGAACCATCAGCATGCTGAAATCGCTCTGACCGCGATTTACGGTATCGGTCGTACGCGCGCACAGAAGATTTGTGACGCCGCCAAGGTGGCTCGTTCCGCCAAGATCAAGGACCTGTCCGATTCGGACATGGACCGTCTTCGCGAAGAAGTCGGCAAGATCACCGTCGAAGGTGACCTGCGCCGTGAAGTGACCATGAACATCAAGCGGCTCATGGACCTGGGTTGCTATCGCGGCCTGCGCCATCGCAAGGGCCTGCCTTGCCGTGGTCAGCGCACGCGTACCAACGCTCGTACCCGCAAGGGTCCGCGCAAGCCGATCGCTGGCAAGAAGTAAGAGGACAACATGGTCAAGACTGCAACTAAAGTTCGCAAGAAGGTCAAGAAGAACGTCGCCGAAGGTATCGCGCACGTTCACGCTTCTTTCAACAACACCATCATCACTATTACCGACCGTCAGGGCAATGCCCTGTCGTGGGCGACTTCCGGTGGCGCGGGTTTCCGCGGCTCCCGTAAGTCCACCCCGTTCGCTGCCCAGGTGGCGGCGGAAGCGGCCGGCAAGGCTGCTCAGGAGTGCGGTGTCAAGAACCTGGAAGTGCGCATCAAGGGCCCCGGCCCCGGTCGCGATTCCTCCGTTCGTGCACTCAACGCGCTGGGCATGAAGATCACCGCCATCACCGACGTGACGCCGATGCCGCACAACGGCTGCCGTCCGTCGAAAAAGCGCCGCATCTAAGGAGAAAGACAAGTGGCTCGTAATCTCGATCCGAAGTGCCGTCAGTGCCGCCGCGAGGGGGAGAAGCTTTTCCTCAAGGGTGAGAAGTGTTTTACCGACAAGTGCGCCATTGAGCGCCGCTCCTACGCGCCTGGCCAGCATGGCCAGAAGTCCGGTGCCCGTCTGTCCGACTACGGCGTTCACCTGCGCGCCAAGCAGAAAATCCGTCGCGTCTATGGCGTGCTCGAAGGCCAGTTCCGCCGCACCTTCTTCAAGGCCGAGCAGCAAAAGGGCCAGACGGGCGAAAACCTGCTGCAATTGCTCGAGGCCCGTCTGGACTCCGTCGCCTATCGCATGGGTTTCGGTGCTTCGCGCGCCGAATCGCGCCAAGTGGTTCGCCACAACGGCGTGCTGGTCAATGGCAAGCGCGTCAACATCCCGTCCTTCCAAGTGAAGCCGGGTGACGTCGTTCAGCTGACCGAGCGCATCCGTGGCACCCTGCGCGTCAAGGCCGCCCTCGAGGCCGCCGAGCAGCGCGGATTCCCGGAATGGCTGTCGGTCGACGTGAAGGAAGGCAAGGGTACGTTCAAGGCGTTGCCGCAACGCTCCGAACTGCCGTCGACCCTGAACGAAGGCCTGGTCATCGAACTGTATTCCAAGTAACCGGCAACGGCTTACCCACCCACCAGAAAAGAAGGATAGCCCATGCAAAGCAGTGGACTTCTGAAACCGCGCATTATCGACGTTCAGAGCGCATCGCCCGTCGAGGCCAAGGTGGTCATGGAGCCGTTCGAACGCGGCTACGGTCACACGCTCGGCAATGCGTTGCGTCGCATCTTGTTGTCGTCCATGCCAGGTTACGCGCCGACGGAAGTGAGCATCGACGGCGTGCTGCACGAATACTCGACCATTGAAGGCGTCGAGGAGGATGTGGTTAACATTCTTCTCAACCTCAAGGGTATCGTGTTCAAGCTGCACGGCCGTGACTCCGTCACGCTGACGCTTGCCAAGGAGGGCGCTGGCCCGGTGCGTGCGGGCGATATCGAATTGCCGCACGACGTTGAGATCATCAATCCCGAGCATGTCATCGCCAATCTTTCCGTCGGCGGCAAGCTGTCGTTGGAACTGCGGGTTGAAAAGGGTCGTGGTTACGTTCCCGGCAACATGCGCAATCTCGGCGATTCGAAGACGATCGGCAAGCTGGTCCTGGACGCTTCGTTCAGCCCCGTGCGTCGCGTCGCCTACAACGTCGAGAGCGCCCGTGTCGAACAGCGTACCGACCTCGACAAGCTGATCATGGAAATCGAGACCAACGGCGTGGTCGAGCCTGAAGAGGCCATCCGCTATGCCGCTCGCGTCCTGATGGAACAGCTGTCGGTATTCGCCGATCTGGAAGGCACCGCGCCGACCATCGAGGCATCCAAGCCAGCCCAGGTCGACCCGGTGCTGTTGCGCCCGGTGGATGATCTGGAATTGACGGTTCGCTCCGCCAATTGCCTCAAGGCCGAAAACATCTATTACATCGGTGACCTGATTCAGCGCACTGAAAACGAGCTCTTGAAGACCCCGAATCTGGGTCGCAAGTCGCTCAACGAAATCAAGGAAGTGCTGGCCTCCCGTGGCCTCACCCTTGGCATGAAACTCGAGAACTGGCCGCCGGCCGGTCTGGAAAAGGCCTGATCGGCCTTTTCGGATCGCGGCGGTCAAGGGACGCCTGCAGAACATAGAAAGGATTAACCATGCGTCACCGTTTGGGACTTCGTAAGCTCAACCGCACCAGCAGTCATCGCCTGGCGATGCTGCGCAACATGACCGTCTCCCTGCTCATGCACGAGGCGATCAAGACCACGCTGCCCAAGGCCAAGGAATTGCGCCGCGTCGTGGAACCGATGATCACCCTCGGCAAGACGCCGACCCTGGCCAACAAGCGCCTGGCGTTCGACCGTCTGCGCGACCGCGATATCGTGGTCAAGCTTTTTGCTGAAATCGGGCCGCGTTACGCGACCCGTCCGGGTGGCTACCTGCGTATCCTCAAGTGCGGCTTCCGCAACGGCGACAATGCGCCGATGGCGTTCGTCGAACTGCTGGATCGTCCGGAACCCACCGAAGCGGTTGAAGTCGCTGAAGACTGATCGATCAGGAGGCTTCAGAAAAAAAGCCAGGCGCGTGCCTGGCTTTTTTGCATTTGCGGCGGGAAAAATCAGACGCAGTCGATCAACATGATGGAAACGTCGTCCACCGGCCGCTGGTCGTCGAGGTGACGATCGAAGTCGCCGAGCAATTTATCGAAGCGTTCGGTCGCGGCCGTTGCCGCCAATGCGTTGCGGATACCGTCGATCCCAAAGGGCATGCCGCCCGGGCCGGTCGATTCCGAGAGTCCGTCCGAGTAAAGCAGGATCTGACAGCCGGCCGACCATGAGAACGTTTCCGGTGGCTGATTGAAGGTCTCACTGTCGACGATCCCGAGCGGCAGTTGCCTGGATTCGAAAGTGCGTCGGGGATGGCCTTCGGCGCCAATGAGGAGTGCTTCCGGCGTTCCGCCAACCCAGATTTCCCCCTGCCGCTGCTTTTCATCGAGGCAGACCAGGCTGAGCGCGACGAAGCGCCCGGCCGGCATCGATTCACGTAATTGAAAATTCAGTTCCCGGACGATTTCGTCGACCGGATGATTCAATCCGGCCATCCGATAGAATATCGCCAGAATCGGCAGGGCGCTGATCGCCGCCGGCAGGCCATGGCCGATGGCATCCGCCAGCAGCACGTAAAGGCGATTTTCCCTGGATCGCGCTGCCGCGACGATATCGCCGCTGAAGTGTTCGGCGGGCATGACGCTATAGCGAAGCCGAAGATCCTGCAGGCCGCGTCGATGGAGCTGTTTCTCCATCAAGGTCATTGCCAGAGCCTGTTCGGCCTGGTTGTGGTCGTAATAGGCCTGGAGTTGCTGCGCATTTTGCCGCAGCTTCAATTCAGTGCGCTTGCGTTCGGTGATGTCGCGGATCACTCCAATGAACAGCCGCGTACTCTCGAGGCGGATTTCCGTCACGCCCAGTTCCGCAATGAAGATGGTGCCGTTCTTGCGCTTGGCTTCGACTTCGCGCTCGGCGCCGATGATGTTGGGCGGGCCGCCATCGACATAGCGCTGCACATACGCATCGTGTTCGCCCGGCCGGGACTCCGCCATGAGCATGCCGACCGTTTTGCCCGTCAGCTCCGCCGTCGTCCAGCCGAAAAGATGTTCGGTGGCGGCGTTGCAGGCGACAATTGTGCCCCGAGCGTCGATGGTGACAATCGCTTCCATCACGTTGTCGGAAACCGCTTGCAGGCGCTTGAGCGATTCAGTGGCGTGCTGTTGCAGCATGAGCGAGCGTTGCATCGAACGCATCTTTGCTTCCAGCACGACGAAATTGATCGGTTTGGTCAGGTAATCATCGCCGCCAGCTTCCAGTCCATCGACCAAATTTTCGTCACGGTTGAGCGCTGACAGGAAAATCACCGGAACCCAGTAGTTAGATGTCTGCGCCTTGATCCTGCGCGCGACCTCGAAACCGTCGAGCACCGGCATCATGATGTCGAGCAAAACGATATCTGGCGCGGCGTCGGCGAAGCGATCGAGCGCCTCCTGGCCGTTTTCGGCCTGGATGACCTCATGCCCGAGCTTCTTGAGGAAGACGCTCAGGATATGGAGATTGGTGCGGTTGTCGTCAACAACCAGCACCTTGAGTTTGGAAAAGGGTCCGTTCATCACCATCGTCTAGCACGAGCCGGATTGCATGCCGCTTCGGTCCGAAGCGCTGCATGCCAACCCGCAAATCTCGGGCGCAGGTTGCAGAACCAGCGGGTCACCTAGGAATCATGCGCATTACAAAAAAAGCTGCAGAATATATGCCTTTGGTTATATTAGCACGCCACCTTCCGGGGCTATTCGATAATTCCCCAAAGCGAGGAGGCACGCAAAGGCGAGTCAAGATCCCTCTTCCTGTAATTGCAGTGACCACATCTGCGAATATGCGCCGTCGGCCGCGAGGAGCTCGAAGTGCGTTCCGCTTTCGATGATCCGCCCCTCTTGCATCACAAGAACGTTATCCGCGTTCATCACCGTCGACAGGCGATGGGCGATCACCAAAGTCGTCCGGCCGCGGGCGGCAAGTTCGAGTTGCTCCTGAATCGCTTTTTCCGTCTTCGAGTCGAGGGCCGAGGTCGCCTCGTCGAATATAAGGATGGGCGGATTCTTCAACAAGGCCCGGGCGATCGCTACCCTTTGCTTTTCGCCTCCCGAGAGTTTCAGACCGCGCTCGCCGACCTTGGATTCGTATTTCTGGGGCAATGATTCGATGAACTCATGCAATTGCGCGGCACGGGCGGCGGCGATGACCTCGTCCCGCGTCGCCTCGGGTCGTCCATAGTTGATGTTGTAGAAGATGCTGTCGTTGAAGAGCACCGTATCCTGCGGAACGATGCCGATGGCGGCGCGCAAGCTGGATTGCTTCAATTGGCGGATATCGTGCCCGTTGATGCGGATTTCCCCGCCGGTGACATCGTAGAAGCGGTAAAGCAGGCGGGCGAGCGTCGATTTTCCTGCCCCGGAATGGCCGACGACGGCGACGGTTTTCCCCGGCGCGATGGTGAAGCCGAGACCATGCAGAATTTCGCGCTCTGGCTCGTAGCCGAAGTGAACGCCATCGAAGTTGATTTGCAAGGGCCCGGCGGGCAATTCCCGGGCACCCGGAAGGTCGGCGACTTCACGGTGTTCGTTGAGCAAACCGAACATGCGCTCGATGTCGGTCAGCGCCTGGCGGATTTCCCGATAGACGACACCAAGGAAATTGAGCGGAATGTAGAGTTGGATCAGGAATGCATTGACCAGCACCAGATCGCCGATGGTCATGCGGCCATCGACGACGCCAGCGGTCGCGCGCCACATCATGGCGGTGACGCCGAGCGCGATGATGGCCTGCTGCCCAATGTTGAGGAAAGAGAGCGTGATCTGGCTACGCGTTGCGGCTTCTTCCCACTTCACTAACTGCTCGTCGTAACGCCGTGCCTCGAATCCCTCGTTGTTGAAATACTTCACCGTTTCATAGTTGATCAGGCTGTCGATGGCGCGGGTGTTGGCGGCGGAATCGGCGGTATTGACCTTGCGCCGGATGTCCATGCGCCAGTTGCTCAACGTCACAGTGAACACGATATAAGCGGCCAACGAGACGGCGGTGATGACCACGAACCAGATGTCGTAGCGCACATACAGGATGCCCAGCACCAAGGTCATTTCCACCAGCGTCGGCAGGATGGAATAAAGGGTGTAGCTGATCAGAGAGGAGATGGCGCGACTGCCGCGCTCGATGTCGCGCGAAACGCCGCCCGTCTGGCGGTCGAGATGGAAGCGCAGCGAGAGAGCATGAAGATGGCGAAAAACCTCCAGCGCGATTCGCCGCACTGCCTGCTGCGTGACGCGCGCGAAGAGGATTTCCCGCATTTCGGTGAACAGCGATGTCGAAAAGCGCAGGGCGCCGTAGAGCAACAACAGCAGAGCCGGCATGGCCAAGGCCACATCCTGGATCGACAGGTGATCGATGATCTCCTTGAACACCACCGGCACCGCGACATTGGCGAGCTTGGCGGTGACCAATGCGCTCATCGCCAGGACGACCCGCAGCCGGTATTGCCAGAGATAAGGAAAAAGGGTGCGTAGCGTCAGCCAGACGTGGCTTTGGCCCGGCATTGGAGGCGGATGGTCGGAGGTGGAAGCGCGGCGCATGGCATGGACAGGGAAGCGAATGCGACAGTATAGGAAATCCCGGCGCGTTCCGTGACAATAAGGCCTTTCCACGAACGGATATCACGGTGATGGAAGGAAGACATTCCCGTCCAACTGCCGAGCAAGCCGCCGGCGCTGCGTGTCGTCCCCATGCCGGCCGACGTGAATCAGAACGGCGACGTTTTCGGTGGCTGGATCATGGCGCAAGTGGATATTGCCGGTGGCGTCGCGGCCATGCGGCGGGCACGCGGAAGGGTGGTGACGGTGTCGGTCGACTCGTTCCTCTTCCGGCAGCCAGTCT
>JAPUEC010000083.1 GCA_027492775.1 Rhodocyclaceae bacterium | reverse complement strand
TGGTGTGTCGCCTGTTTCGCTCGGGTCCCGCCTTCGCCACCCCCGGCCCCCCTCCCCCCCAACCCCCCCCCCCCCCAACGCAATCCCGCCGGCTGATTGAGAACACGCCCTAGAGGCGTTCCAGCAATTTCAGCAGCGCTTGCCCGCGATGGGAGAGACGGTTTTTTTCTTCCGCCGGAATTTCAGCCGCCGTCAGCCTGAGTTCCGGCACGAGAAACAGCGGGTCGTAGCCAAATCCACCCGAGCCGCGCGGCGCATCGATAATTTCACCATGCCATTCGCCTTCGGCAATCACGGGCTGCGGGTCGTCGGCGTGGCGGACAAAGACGATCAGGGCGACGTAATGGGCGCGGCGGTTGGTTTGGCCGGAAAGCTCCATGAGCAGACGCTCATTGTTGCGCTGGTCGGATTTCGGTTCTCCCGCATAGCGTGCGGAATAGACGCCAGGGGCGCCACCAAGCGCACTGACGCAGAGGCCGGAATCGTCGGCCAGCGCCGGCAGTCCGCTAAGCCTGGCGGCGTGGCGCGCCTTGGCGAGCGCGTTCTCGACGAAGGTGACATGCGGTTCTTCTGCTTCCGGAATGCCGAGTTGGCCTTGCGGGATCAATTCAAAACCACGCGGCGCCAATACTTCCGAAAGCTCGCGCAGCTTTTTCTGATTGTTCGAAGCGAGCACCAGCTTCATGTCGCCAGCGCCGCCTTTTGCGCCTCGACCAGCTTCCCGATGCCGCCCACGGCGAGGTCCATCAGCCCATCCATTTGCGCCCGAGTGAAGGGTTCGCCTTCCGCGGTACCCTGGATTTCGACCAGGCCGCCGGTGCCGGTCATGACCACGTTCATATCGGTATCGCAGTCCGAATCTTCGGGATAATCGAGATCGAGGACCGGACCGCCCGCAAAGATGCCGACCGAGACCGCCGCCACATGGTCGCGCACCGGATTGGCCTTGATCTTGCCGCTGGCGACGAGCTTGTTGCAGGCATCCGCCAGTGCGATCCAGGCGCCGGTGATGGAGGCGCAGCGCGTGCCGCCATCTGCCTGCAGGACGTCGCAATCGAGAATGATCTGGCGCTCGCCCAGCGCTTTGAGATCGACCACCGCCCGCAGTGCGCGGCCGATCAGGCGCTGGATTTCCTGCGTACGCCCGCTCTGCTTGCCCTTGGCTGCTTCGCGGGCGGTGCGGGTATGCGTGGAACGCGGCAACATGCCATATTCGGCCGTCACCCAGCCCTGTCCCTTGCCGCGGAGAAACGCCGGCACGTTCTCTTCAACGCTGGCGGTACAAAGAACATGGGTGTCGCCCATTTCGATTAGGACGGCGCCCTCGGCGTGACGGGTGGCGTGACGGGTGATGCGAACTTGGCGTAACTGGTCGGGAAGGCGTTTGCTGGGGCGCATGAGATTCACTTTTTACTGTTGTATTTTTCAATGGTGGAACGGATTTCGGTAATGGCACGCTCGATCTCGTCGTCGGTCAATTCCGTTTTCTGGCCGGGTTGGCGGCCGAATTCCTCGAGTTTGGTGGTGACCTCGTCCAGCGCCATGGTCTGGGTCGAGATCGAGCTATCCGCGTCGCTCTGATAGCTTTCTTCCCAGCAGACGGCAATGACCGAAAGGTTGTCGCCCTTGGGGCCGCCGCGGGTTTCCGATTGTTTCATCAGATTCGGCACCGCCTGCATAAGATTGGCGCCCTTCAATGCCGCTGCCATTTCCTCACCGGAAGTCACACCCCATAGGCCGTCCGAGCAGAGGAGCAGGACATCACCGCGTTCAAGGGGCGTCTTGCGCGAGAAATCGATTTCCGGAGTGACCTCGCCGCCGAGGCAACTGTAGATCTTGTTGCGATCGGGATGGGTGGACGCCTGGGCTTCCGAAATGACGCCCTCCTCGATCAGGAGGCGAATGCGCGAGTGGTCCCGGGTCTGGGCGACGACCTTGCCGCCGCGCATCAGGAACAGGCGGGAGTCGCCGGCATGCGCCCAATAGGCGATGCTGTCCTGGATGATGCAGGCGACGCAGGTGGTGCGGGGCGAATCCTGAAGATCGTGCGCTGTCGAGTAGTCGAGGATGGCGAAATGAGCATTCGTCATGGCGCGCTGCAGGAAACGGAAGGGATCCTGGATATCCGGGCGCGCTTCGCGCTGAAAGGCTTCGGTGAGGGTCTGGACGGCAACCTGGGCGGCGATTTCGCCGAAATAGTGCCCGCCCATGCCGTCGGCGACCACCATGAGCAGCGATTCGCGCGAATAGCAATAAGCGATGCGATCCTCGTTGTTCGAGCGCCCGCCTTGGAGACTGGCTTGATAGATGGTGAATTTCATTTGCTTCGCAATTTCCCGACCATGCGGCCGAACCAGCTCCCCGGCTCTTCTTCCTTCGGCGTTGGAGCTTCGGCGGGCGTCACCAGCGTCTTTTGCAGCGAAAGAACGCTCTGCGGCCGATAGAGGTGGTTGAGGTTGAGGCACCAGTCGATGATTTCCAGCAACTGATCCGAATACTGGCCTTCCCAGCGCACCATTGCCGGCGTCAGTTCGTCGCCCTCCATGCGCGCATCGGCGGGTTGTGGCGGCGTTCCGGCAAGACAGGCGTACATCGTCGCGCCGACGCTGTAAATGTCGCTCCAGGGGCCAAGATCGCGCCGTGCGCCATAGTGTTCCGGCGAAGCAAAGCCGGGTGTATACATTGGCTTGAGAATGGGCTGATCGTTCATCAGCGTTTGCCGGGCGGCGCCGAAATCGATCAATACCGGCGTGTTGTCGGTGCGCAGGTAGATGTTGGAAGGCTTGAGGTCGAGATGCAGCAGCTTGTTCGTATGCACCTCGCGAAGGCCATTCAGGAGGCGAGTGAAAACGCCTCGAATAAAGCGTTCCGAAATATGGCCCTTGTGCTTGAGGATGAATTCCTGCAGCGTCCGGCCGTGCTCATATTCCATCACCATATAAACCGTGTCGTTGGCGCGGAAGAAATTCAGCACGCGGATCACGTTCGGATGGGAAAGCTTGGCCAGCGCCCGGCCTTCCTCGAAAAAACACTTCATCCCGTAGCGGAAGGCGCCCAGATGCTCGGAGGCGATGTTGGGGACGACCTCACCCTCGCCTCGCAAAGCCAGGCTGTTGGGCAAATATTCCTTGATGGCGACGGGGGCGCCGGCGAGGTCTACCGCCAGATAAACGATGGAAAAACCGCCAAGCGAAAGCTGCCGCTCAATGGTGTATTCCTCGAGGCGGAATCCTTCTGGCAACGCGTGGTTGGCTTGTTGCGCCATGGGTCGGCAAGTATGATATGTCTTTCAACCATTTTCGGGCGTTGTTATTCGCCTGTAAAGCGCTATTCCATTTTCCTATGATCCAAAGCATGACCGGCTATGCGGCCAAAACGCGCGATATCGGGCGCGGAGCGCTGCAAATTGAACTCCGCGGCGTCAATTCCCGTTTTCTCGATCTGCATTTCCGGATTCATGACGATTTGCGCGCGCTCGAGACGCCATTGCGGGAATTGCTCGCATCGAGCATCGGGCGCGGAAAAGTGGAGTGCCGGCTGTTTTTCAACGCCTCCACTTCTGCGGTAGACCAGCTTTCCATCCTGCCCGAGGGCCTCGAGCGGCTCAAAGATCTGCAAGATCGCGTGCGTTCCGCGCTACCCGAGGCCAAGCCGCTGTCGGTTTCTGACGTGTTGCGCTGGCCTGGAATATTCGGCGATCAAAGCGTCGACTTCGTTGCTTTGACGCCCACGGTTCTCGAAATGGCCCGGGAAGCGCTTGCCGACTTTACCGCCAGCCGCCAGCGCGAGGGCGAAAAGCTTGCCGCGATCATCAGCGAGCGTGTCGTCCGCATGCGCGAGATCGTGCTCGAGGTGGCGCCGCGTATCCCGGAAGCCCAGGCAATCTTCGCCGATAAATTGCGCCAGCGCCTGCTCGAAGCGATCAACACCGCCGACGACGAGCGCATCCGCCAGGAGGTCGCGGTCTTTGCCAATCGCATCGATGTCTCGGAAGAGCTTGCGCGTCTCAGCACCCATCTCGACGAAGTCGCGCGCATTCTCAAATACGGCGGCGCCGCCGGGAAGCGCCTCGACTTCCTCATGCAGGAACTGAACCGCGAGGCGAACACGCTGGGTTCCAAATCGGCGGTCACCGAAGTCTCGCAGGCGGCGATGGAATTGAAGCTGCTCATCGAGCAAATGCGCGAACAAGTGCAAAACCTCGAATAACCATGCCCGGTTGTCTCTACATCGTCGCCGCGCCGTCGGGCGCCGGAAAAACCACCCTGGTACGCCAGCTGATTGCAGGGCAGACCGATATTCGGCTGTCGATTTCGTTCACCACGCGTTCGCCGCGCGCGGGCGAAGCCGATGGCGTTGCCTATCATTTCGTCTCGGTCGATACCTTCCAGGCCATGATCGGACGCCAGGAACTGCTCGAATGGGCGGAAGTGCATGGCAATTTCTATGGCACCTCGCGGCTGTGGATCGAGGGCCAGATGGCCGAAGGCAACGACGTCCTGCTGGAAATCGATTGGCAGGGCGCGGAGCAGGTACGCGCCATTTTTCCGCAGGCGATCGGAATCTACATTCTGCCGCCGTCGCTGGACGAGCTGGCCCGCCGCCTCGCCGACCGGGCAACCGACAGCGCCGAAATCATCGCCCGGCGCCTTGCCGCAGCCCAAGCCGAGATGCGCCATATCAGCGGTTTCGACTATGTTATTATTAACGACGATATGGACCGGGCGCTGGAAGATTTCCGCGCCATCACCCGCGCCTCGCGCCTGCGCCTCGAAGTGCAGCGCGCGAGAAATGCCGCGTTGTTTGCCCGATTGATTTGAATTACGAGGTTTCCCCATGGCTCGCATTACCGTCGACGATTGTCTGAAAAAGATCCCCAACCGCTTCCAATTGACCCTGGCGGCGACTTATCGCGCCCGCCAACTGGCCAATGGCGCCACGGCAATGGTTGAGCCCGATCGCGACAAACCAACCGTCATTGCCCTGCGCGAAATGGCCGCCGGCAAATTCGGGGTGGAAATCCTGAATCGGAGCCCGTCCTGACCTTCCAGCCATGAGCCATGGACACCTCGCCGGTGCCGGTTTCCCGAGGCGTTGAGGACCCGGCCTACCAGGTTTTCATCACCAGCCTCGATTACCTTCCGCCCGCGGACGTCGCCCGCATCGAGGCGGCGTATGCCTACGCCGAGAAGGCGCATGCCCGTCAGACCCGGCTCTCCGGTGAGCCGTACATTACTCATCCCCTGGCCGTCGCCGGCGCCGTCGTCGAATGGCGGATGGACACCGAAGCGGTCATGGCCGCGCTCCTGCACGATGTTCTCGAAGACACCGGGGCCAGCAAGAAAGAACTGATCAAACTCTTCGGCCGGGAAGTGGCTGAGTTGGTCGACGGCCTTTCCAAGCTCGACAAGATCGAATTCGCCTCCTACCAAGAGGCGCAGGCAGAAAATTTCCGCAAGATGCTGATGGCGATGGCGCGCGACCTGCGCGTCGTGTTGATCAAGCTGGCGGACCGCCAGCACAACATCCGCACCATGTCCGCCTTGCGACCGGAAAAACGGCGCCGTATCGCCCGTGAGACGCTGGATATCTACGCGCCCATCGCCTTGCGTCTTGGCCTCAACAAACTCTATCGCGAACTGCAGGACACCTGTCTCGAACTGATTCACCCGCATCGCGCCGCGGTGCTTCAAAAAGCCATGCGTGCCGCCCGCGGCAACCGGCGGGAATTGCTGAGCAAGATTCTCGACGGTCTGACCGGGAAGTTGCTGGAAGCCGGCCTCGACGCCGAAGTATTCGGCCGCGAAAAGAGCCTTTATTCCATTTACCGCAAGATGAAGGACAAGACCTTGTCCTTCTCCCAGGTACTCGATATTTACGGCTTTCGCGTCGTCGTTGACAGCATTCCCGCCTGTTACCTTGCCCTGGGCGCGTTGCACGCCCTGTATAAGCCGGTTCCGGGCAAGTTCAAGGATTACATCGCCCTGCCCAAGGCCAACGGCTATCAATCGCTGCACACCACGCTGATCGGCCCCTACGGCTCGCCGGTCGAAGTGCAGATCCGCACCAAGGAAATGCACCAGGTGGCGCAGGAAGGGGTCGCGGCGCATTGGCTCTACAAGGACAACGAGCCTGGCGGCGCCGGCGATCTCCAGATCAAGACCCACAAGTGGCTGCAATCGCTGCTCGAGATGCAAAGCGGCGACTCGGCCGAGTTCTTCGAGAACGTCAAGATCGACCTCTTCCCGGACGAGGTGTACGTTTTCACCCCCAAGGGCAAAATTCTGGCGCTGCCGAGCGGCGCTACCGCCATCGACTTCGCCTACGCGGTGCATACGGACGTCGGCAACCATTGCACGGTTGCCCGCATCAACCATGAACTTTCGCCCTTGCGCACCGAGTTGCGGAATGGCGATGTGGTGGAAATCATCACCCAGCCGCAAGCCACGCCCAATCCCTCGTGGCTCTCCTACGTCAAGACCGGCCGGGCGCGCGGCAAGATCCGCCATTTCCTGCGCACCATCCAGAACGAGGAGTCGGCGGCGCTCGGCGAACGCCTGCTGCACCGCGAATTGCTGGCGATCGGCGTCCTGCCGACCACCATTCCCGACGAAGCCTGGGACCAACTCGTCAAGAACAGCGGCAACCACTCCCTGCGTGAATTGTTCACCGATATCGGACTCGGCAAACGCATGCCCGCCGTCGCCGCGCGCCTCCTGCTGGCGCGCGAGGAAGTCGTGCCGACGCAGGGCGGAACGACCGTGTCCATACACGGCACCGAGGGTATGGCGATCCAGCTCGCGAGTTGCTGCCAGCCCATTCCCGGCGACCCGATTATCGGCGCCATCCGGAAGGGCCATGGCCTGGTGGTGCACACGCACGATTGTTCGATCATCCGCCGCTCGCGCGTCAATGAGCCGGGCAAGTGGATTGAGGTCGAATGGGCGCCGGAGAAGGGGCGGCTCTTCGATGTCAGCATCCGGGTCATGGTGCACAACCAGCGCGGCGTCCTGGCGCGCGTGGCCACCGGGATTTCCGAAGCCGGCTCCAATATCGAGGACGTGAGCGTCGACCCGAGGCCCGAGCACGTCTTCACCGTACTGTATTTCACCATCCAGGTGGCCGACCGGCTCCATTTGGCGCGGGTCATGCGCGCCCTGCGACGCATACCGGATGTCATGCGGATCGCCCGCGAGCGCGGAAAAGAGACTTCTTGAAGATTCATCGACGCAAAAAAACCCGATCGAACGCTTGCCGGAAACGGTAGAAGTTCGACGGCGCTTTTTGCGAAAGGCTAGGAATTATGCGAATCATCGTCATGGGGGCGGGGGTCATCGGCACCGCCAGCGCGTGGTATCTCGCCCGTGAAGGGCACGAAGTCACGGTCATCGACCGTCAGGCGGCGGCGGGAATGGAAACCAGTTTTGCCAACGGCGGCCAGATTTCGGTGTCGCACGCCGAACCCTGGGCGAATCCCCACGTATTGCCCAAGGCGCTCAAATGGCTGGGCCGCGAAGATGCGCCCTTGCTCGTGCGCTGGCGTTTCGATCCGGCATTTTTCAGCTGGGGCCTGCGCTTTCTTGGCGAGTGCCTGCCCGCGCGCACCCGCAAGAACATCGGCGACATTGTCCGGCTGGCGCTCTATAGCCGCGAACGCCTGCAAGCGCTACGGCAGGAAATCGACCTCGATTACGATTGCCTCGGGCGCGGCATCCTCCACATCTACACCGACCAGGCGGAATTCGATGCCGCGGTGGCGGCTTCGGAAGTGATGCGCGAATTCGGGCTAGACCGCGCGCCAGTGAGCGTCGATCGTTGCCTGCAGATCGAGCCGGCGCTCGCGCTTGCGCGCCCGTTGTTGGTGGGCGGCGACTTCACGCCTTCCGACGAGTCGGGCGATGCCCATCGTTTCACGCAGTTGCTCTCGCGCCATTGCCAGGACCGCGGGGTCGTTTTCCGCTATGGCACCCGCGTCGAGCGCATTGCCGCGGGGGGTGGGCGGGTCACCGGGATCGTCGTGCGCGGGTCGGAAGGCCACGAACTGCTTTCGGCGGACGCCTATGTCGCGGCCGCGGGCAGTTACACGCCGCTTCTGCTCAAGCGCATCGGCATCCGCTTGCCCATTTACCCGGCCAAGGGCTACTCCGCCACGGTTGCGCTGAGCGACGATAGCGTGGCGCCGACGGTGGCGCTCACCGACGATGCCCGCAAGATCGTCACCTCCCGTCTCGGCAATCGCCTGCGCATTGCCGGGACGGCGGAATTCAACGGGTACAACCTCGATCTCACGCCGGTGCGCTGCCGGGCGCTCATCCAGCGCGTCGAGGAACTTTTCCCGGAACTGCGCCCGGCGGGCGAGCCGGAATTCTGGTGCGGATTGCGGCCGACGACGCCCTCCAACGTGCCTTACGTCGGCGCCACGCGCTACCCCAATCTCTGGCTCAATAGCGGCCATGGCACGCTGGGCTGGACTATGGCTTGCGGTTCGGGCGCAGCACTGGCCGATCTCGTCGCCGGCCGCGATCCCGGGGTGGCGGTACGGGGCGAAGTTTGAGCCGCTGGATCGACACGCATTGCCATCTGGACGCCGCCGAATTCGACGCTGATCGCGACGCCGTGCATGCCGCGGCGCTGGCGGCGGGCGTCGGCGAAATTGTTGTCCCCGCAGTCGAGTCCGCGAACTTCGCGGCGGTGAAGGACTGTTGCCGGCGTTATGCGGGCTGCTCGCCGGCTTATGGCATTCACCCGCTCTTCGTCACTGCAGCCAAAGAAGAGGACCTGACGACGCTGCGCGCCTGGCTGCAAGCCGAGAAGGCGCTGGCGGTGGGCGAAATCGGTCTTGATTTCCACGTGCCGGGCATTGATCGGCAACGCCAGGAATGGTTTTTCGTCGAACAACTCAAAATCGCCCGGGAATTCGATTTGCCGGTGCTGCTGCATGTCCGCCGCGCGGTCGACGCCATTCTCTTGCATCTCAAGCGCATCGGCGCTTGCGGCGGTATCGCCCACGCTTTCAACGGCAGCCGGCAACAGGCAGACCAGTTTATCGCCATGGGTTTCAAGTTGGGCTTTGGCGGCACCGCGACCTTCGCAGGCTCGCGCCGCATCCGGGCGCTGGCGGCATCGCTCCCGCTCGAAGCCATCGTCCTCGAAACCGATGCGCCCGACATCCCTCCCGCCTGGCTTGATCGCGGCCGCAATGCGCCCGCCGAATTGCCGCGCATCGCCGCGGTCCTCGCCGAATTGCGAGGCAGCACTCTGGATGAGATTGCCTTGGCCACATCATCCAATGCGCACGCGGTACTGCGGCGCGGAACACTGAATTCAACCACTGCCGAAAGTCTTCTTTAATGATCAAGAATCGCCATATCGGCAAACTGGAGCTCCTCTCCTGCGAGCCTAAGGGAGAGGCGCGTCCCACGCCCCTGCTCTTCGTCCACGGTGCCTTTGCCGGCGGCTGGATCTGGGCCGACAATTACCTGCCCTGGTTCGCCAAACAAGGCTACCGCGCCTACGCCGTTTCGCTGCGCGGCCATGGGGGCAGCGATGAGCGGGAAAGCATTTCCTGGCACTCCATCGCCACTTATGTGGAAGACGTCGAGGATACCGTCAGCTGGCTGGGCGAAGACCCAGTGCTGATCGGGCATTCCATGGGCGGGTTCGTCGTTCAGAAATTCCTCGAGCGTCACCCCGCGCCGGGCGCGGCTTTGATGTGCTCTGCGCCGCCTCAGGGGCTCATGGCCGCGCAATTTCACCTGATGATGGAAAAACCAGAACTTTTCGGCGACATGAACCGCCTCATGAGCGGCGGTTACGCCAGCGTCAGCGCCGTGCGCGACTCGCTCTTCGCGCAACCGGTCGACGAGGACGTCCTGCGTCATTTCCTGGCGCGGATGCAGGCGGAGTCGCATCGCGCCATTTGGGACATGACGGCGTTCAACCTCTTGAATTATTCATCCATACATCAGCCGCCGATGCTCATACTCGGGGCGGAAAAGGATGTAGTCATCCCGCCCTTCCTGGTGCAATCCACCGCCCGAACCTACGGCTTGCCCGACCGCATCTTCCGCGGCATGGGGCATGCGCTGACGCACGAAAAGGATTGGAAACACGTAACCGCGGTCATCCTGGAGTGGCTGACCGAAAACGACCTTTAAACCCGTTCAATTCCGTTAAGCCCATTGAAATGGCGGGCTGTCCGCCTCAGGCCTTGACGTCGATGTTCTGACCAAGATTCGGCGGATTGGCGGCGGGCTGGGGCAGCGCCTGCACCAGTTGCAGCGCGGTCTGCGCTTCCATGTCCAGAGCTTTCTTGAGGACCAGGATGCCCACCGCGTCGCCGGTCGACGCGCCGGCGAGGGCGCTGCTCAGACTACCGAGGCTGGAAATGTTCATGGGGGCGCTCCTTCGGATCACAACCTGGTCAGTATAGCTCACAGGCGATGGCTTTGATCGCCCCGCGCAAAGCCATCCAGCGCGATATCGATACCACGCCCGATCGCCATGACCTTGAATAATTCACCCATCTCCTGCGGCAGGATCAGGCGGTTGGCCGCCCCGGCGGCGCGCAGGTAAGGCGGCGATCCGGGCGAGAGCGCCGCCAGGCAATCCAGCAGGCCGCAATTGGTGAGAAAGCGGCCCTGCGGCGTGAAGCCATACAGACTCAGCCCGGCCGCGTGCGCGGCGGCGATGACGGCGGTGAAGTCGACATGGGCGGTGATGTCCTGCAAACCCGGCAGATAAAAGGGATCGGTGTGCGCTTGATGGCGATAGTGGCACATCAAGGTGCCGCGGTCGCGTTGTGGATGATAGAACTCGCGGCGCGGAAAACCATAGTCGATGAGCAGCATCGCGCCCAGTTCGAGAATGCTGCCCCACTCGGCCGCCCAGCGCGGCGCGGCAAGCGCCACTTCGCTCTCGAAGCCCGGGGGAAGTGCGCATTGTTCGCCGATCGCACGGGCTTCTTCGAGAAGAGCGCCGCTGGCGGGCTTTTCGCGCCACCTGAATCCACCTTCTTCGTGGCCGCTGACGCCGCGCTCGTATATCCCGCCTTCCCGCCACGCCACGACATGAACCGGCATGGCATCGAGCAATTCGTTGGCGACGATGGCGCCGGAGAAGCGCTCAGGTAGGCGATCCAGCCATTCGACGCAGGCCAAGGCCTGGGGCGCGGCTTGGGCGATGGTGTCGTATTGGCGCTGGCGCAGCTCGCCGGACAGTTCGAGGATGGCATACCGCTCGGGCAAGGCACCGAGCCGTTCGAGTTCCAAAAGCAGGTCCGCCGCCAGCCGACCCGAGCCGGCCCCGGCTTCAAGCACGAAAGGCGCGCTGGCGGCCGTGATCTGCGCGACTTGGCGGGCCAGGGTCTGGCCGAAGAGCGGCGTCATTTCGGGCGCCGTGACGAAATCGCCGGCCGCTCCGAATTTTTGCGCCCCGGCGGCGTAGTAACCCAGGCCCGGCGCGTAAAGCGCCAATTCCATAAAGCGGGCGAAGCTGATCCAGCCGCCGCCGGCTTCAATTTCATCATGAATATGGCGACAGAGACGCTCGCTGTGGGCGCGGGCCTCGGCGGTGGGTTCGGGTAACTGAGCCATGAAATGTCGCGGAAAAGCCGGATTCTAGTCGATCATCCGCTGCTGCATGCGAATTGTGACGTGGCCGGCCGCCATCAAGGAGCGATCACGGTAGAATCATCGTGCCATGACCGTATTGCTTTCTGGAAAGACCATTCTCCTCACCGGCGGCGCCCGTCGCGTCGGCGCCGTCATCGCCCGCCGCCTGCATGCCTCGGGCGCGACGCTTGCCTTGCACTACCGCGCCTCCAGCGAAGCGGCGGCGGCGTTGGCAGAGGAGTTGAACCGCTCCCGGCCGGATTCCGTCTCGCTCCATTGCGCTGATCTGCTCGATACCGGGGCGTTGGCGGCGATGATCGATGCGGTGCTTGCCCGCCATGGCCGACTGGACGCGCTGGTCAACAACGCCTCCAGCTTCTTTCCTACTGCGATCGGCGCCATCGACGAGCAGGCCTGGCTCGATCTGGTCGGTACCAATTTCAAGGCGCCGCTGTTTCTCGCCCAAGCCGCGGCGCCGCATCTCAAGCGCGCAGGCGGCGCCATCGTCAATATCACCGATATCCACGCCGAACGTCCGCTGGCGGGCTATCCGCTATACTCGGCGGCCAAGGGCGCCTTGCTGACGCTGACACGCGCGCTGGCGATCGAACTGGCGCCCGAGGTGCGGGTCAATGCCGTCGCGCCCGGCGCCATCCTCTGGCCGAACGATGGCCAATTCATGGATGAAACGCGCCGGGACATTATCGAGCACACCCTCCTGGGGCGTGAAGGCGCCCCGGAAGACATCGCCGGCGCCGTTCATTTCCTTCTTGCCGAAGCCAATTACATGACCGGGCAGGTCCTCAATATCGACGGCGGCCGCACCGCCCATTTGTGAAATCCATGGAAGTCTCGAACACCGTTCTCAAACTCAAGAAGCAGCTCGAAACCCGCGTTGGCAAGGCCATCCACGACTACAACATGATCGAGGACGGCGATACCATCCTGGTGTGCGTCTCGGGGGGCAAGGATTCCTACTCCCTCTTGTCCATCCTCATGGCCCTGCGTGACCGGGCGCCGGTCAAATTCCGTCTTATCGCCATGAATCTCGACCAGAAGCAGCCGGGTTTTCCCGCCCACATCCTGCCGGAGTACTTCGAGTCCATCGGCATCGAATATCACATCGTGACGCGGGACACCTACTCCGTGGTCAAGGAAAAGATTCCCGAGGGCAAGACGACCTGTTCGCTTTGCTCCCGCCTCAGGCGCGGCATCATCTACCACACAGCCAAGGAATTGGGCGCGAACAAGATCGCCCTTGGTCACCATCGCGACGATATCGTCCATACGCTGTTCCTGAACATGTTCTTCGGTGGCAAGATGAAGGCGATGCCGCCAAAGCTATCGACCGACGATGGCGCCCACATCGTCATACGGCCGCTGGCCTATTGCGCCGAATCGCTGATCGCCCGCTACGCCCGGGGCATGGGCTTTCCCATCATTCCCTGTAATTTGTGCGGATCGCAACCGAATTTGCAACGTCAAAAAATTCGGGAAATGATGCAGGATTGGGATCGGCGTTTTCCGGGTAGCACGGAAGCGGTATTCAGTGCGGTGCAAAATATTGTTCCATCTCACCTCGGCGATCCGCGCTTATTTGATTTTCGCGGTCTAAAATTAAATGAGCCGGTCGCGGAAGGAGATATCGCTTTCGACGCGCCGGAAATTCGCGTTAGCGGTGAAATTTCATGGAAGTGACAAAATTGAGGTCACCGTCCATGGCATCAAGTTTGCTATGATTTGACCTTTGTAATAGGACCAGCTGCTCGGGGGAGGGGAAATGGCGGGTAAGGAACGAAATTTGGCCGTGTTGTTCGCGGATGTTTCCGGTAGTACGAAGCTCTACGAACGTCTTGGCGACGCCGAGGCGCTACGGGCCGTGGACCGGGTCATCAAGCGCATGGAGCGTGCCATCCAGGGCTTCAAGGGCCGTTTGGTCAAGACCATCGGTGACGAAGTCATGGCGACCTTCAACACTGCCGAAGATGCGTTCATGGCTTCGACCGAAATGCAGCAACGCATCTCCGACCTGCCGGCGGTTTCCGGCGTAAAACTGACAATTCGCGTCGGTTTTCACTACGGTTCGGCAATCGAGGAGGCGAACGATGTCTTCGGCGATACGGTAAATACCGCGGCGCGCATTGTCGGACTGGCGAATTCGGAACAAATTCTCAGTAGCAAGCAAACCATCGACGAATTACCGCCCCTGCTGCGCGAATCCACGCGCGATCTCGAGCAACTCTCGGTCAAGGGCAAGGCGGATGGCGTCCACGTCTTCGAAGTTCTCTGGCGCCAGACCGACGAGCTCACCATGAAAGCTAAGTCCATCGCCAAGGCGCCCGGGGCGGAGCCCATCAAGCTTTGCCTGCGCTATCGCGGCAAGGCCTTCCTGCTGGACGAAAAGAGCGCCCTGCTGACCATGGGTCGCGACCCAGGCAGCGACCTCATCATCGAGGATCGCAAGGCTTCGCGCCATCACGCGCGCATCGAACGCCGCGGCGACAAGTACCTGATCATCGATCAGAGCACGAACGGCACCTATCTAGCGCCCAAGGGCGAGAAGGAAGTGCTGTTGCGCCGTGAAGAGGTGTTGCTGCAAGGTGCCGGCACCATTTGCTTCGGCGGCTCGATCAACGAAACGCATGCCGACTTCGTGCAGTACGAACACATGTAAGCGCCCTAACCGCTAAAGCAAAACAGGCCACCTTTCGGTGGCCTGTTTTTTTGTGGGCTTCGCCCGGATACCGTAAGGTTCGGTATCCGGGAAAAGCGGTTAAATCTCCAGCTTCCGCAAAAGCTCCGGGTTCTTGACGATTGCCTGACGTTTTGCCGCAGGTGCGGCGTAGAGCGATGCCGGCGGTGCGGAATCAAGCCGGGCGACCACCGCCGCGTCCTTGCACTCGGCGCTGAATTCGAGATTGATGTCGCTACCCGAAGCGCCGCTGACGTTGAAGCACGACTTTCCGAACTTCTTGTTGAGCGGCGCGGCGACGTTTGCCGTCACCAGGTCGGAAACGTTGCCCTGCCCGCCCGAGAGCTCGATATCGATGGTGCCGGCCTTGACCGCATTGACGCTCAAGACATTGCGCAGGCCGGAAATCTCGCTTGCCAGGCGCTTGGCCAGGTTATCGTCCGGCAATCCGGTGAGGTTGAGATGCACTTTCTGGCCGGCGAAATGGAAGTTCTGCAGGAAGAAATTCTTCGAGAATTCTTCGCCGATGAGCTTGCCGACGTCGATCAGGGCCTCGTCCTCGCTATTCCAGCTCATTTTCTGCGGGACAGTGGTGTTGAAATAGATTTCCTCGCCGGTCTTCTTGTCGATGCACTTGATGGTCCAGGAGGTGATGGCGATGCGTTCGAGGTCCAGGCCGGAAGCCTCGAGCTTCACCGCGAGGCGCTTGAACTTGGCTTCGCCGACGACCGTGAAATCAGCCTTTTTATCCCCGCCTTCTTCGTTCCAGGTGCGGAAGCCGAAGGATTGGACTTTTTCCTTGAGCACGTTTTCCGCGATCTGCGAGCGCTTGGGCTGCGCACCTTCGGTGGCGCTGGCGGTGGTGATGGCCACCGCGATTTTCGGGTCGCCATTGTTGCGGATGAAGTCGATACGCTCGTCGCGCGACATCTGGTTGAGCGATTTCTGAACGTCGCGCACCCGCACAGTTGCCTTGGCACTCATCGAAACCAGCCCGTCCTTGCCTGTTTCCGGTGCGCCTTCCTGGAGCACGGCGTCGATAAAGTCGTTGCTGTGGGCAAGAAGCTTGTCACGCAGAACCGCGTAATTCTGGCTCAGCGAAGTGGATTGGACATAAAGGCCGACCGCCTTCTCGATCAGTTCGCGCCGACTCTCCTCGCGCAGGGTCGTCCGCAGCAGGGCCGGATCGGCGGCGAAGCGGGGGTCGCTTGGGTCGACGTAGGCGACGGCGGAGATGGTCATGGTTTTGGATGATGCTTCATCACCCGCGGCGACCGTGGTTTGGGGTGCGCTTGTCGTACCGACCGTGCTGTTGGCAGGCGCGCGGGTGACCGTGATGAAATACCCGACAGCACCGGCGATGATCACCAGGGCGGCGCCCAAAATGACGGCGGCAGGGTAGATCTTCGAGCGGGGAGGCCGCGTTTTGGCGGTTGGAATATCGACGCCACCGCCTTTTGGCCCCACATCCGGCTGCAGAATGTTGCCGAGTGTTGGTGGCATGGCTGGCGGAACGACCGGAGCAGCAGCAGCGGGGGCGGCGCTCGGTTCCTGGGGCGCCGGCGCGACCGTGGGGCAGGCGGATGGCGCAACGAAGGTGGCTTCATCCGAAGCGGAGGTTCCGACCAGCGTCGCCTCGTTGGCGGCGGAATCACGCTTTTCCAGCGCGCTCATCAGGGCGTCGATGAATTCCTGTGCGGTTTGGAAACGATCTTCGGGCCGCTTCGCCATCGCCTTCTTGACTACGGCGTCGAAAGCCGTCGGCGCCTGCACATTGAGTTCGGACGGCGCGATCGGCTCCTCCTTCAGTACCTTGTGCATGATGGTGGTGAGTTGACCGGAAAAAGGCTTCTCGCCACTCAGGAACTGATAAAGGATGACGCCGGCCGAGAAGATGTCGGAGCGGCCATCGACGCGTTGCCCCATGAATTGCTCGGGCGACATGTAAGCCGGCGTTCCGAGGACCGAACCGGCTTGGGTCAAGACGGAAGATTCGATGCGGGCGATGCCGAAGTCCCCGACCTTGGCCTGACCGCTATCGAGGATGAAGATATTGGCCGGCTTGATGTCACGGTGCACGATGCCGTGCGTATGGGCGTGGCCGATGGCGGAGAGCAACTCCGACATGAGGCGGACGGTCTCGCTCAGGGAGAATCGCTCCTGGCGGTCGAAATAATCCTTGAGTTCCTTGCCCTCGACGTATTCCATGGCGATGAAGGCGGTGCCATCGGCGTCCTCGCCGAAATCGTAGACCGCTACCACGTTGGGATGATTGAGCCGCCCGGCGGCCTGCGCTTCGCGCTGGAAGCGGGAGAGGATTTCCTCCGCCTCGCTGCGGTCGAGTTGTTCGCGGCGCACCGTCTTGAGCGCAACGCGCCGGGCGATCATCGGGTCCCAGCCTTCGAAGACGATGCCCATGGCGCCACGCCCGAGCTCGCGCCGGATTTCGTATTTGCCGAGTTTTTGCGGAATATCAGCCATCATGCCCTACCCCAATAAAAACATCCGCCGGCAAGACATTAAGGGCACGGCGGAATGGATCCCGCGGTCGTGCCCTTTGTCCGGTCCGGCCAAAAGATGCTTATTTATGCTTTGAATCGATTTCCCAGACGTTTTTCTGCACCAGGCGCTGAACCAGCGAGTCGAGCGTCAGCCCGCCGGAAGCACCGGAACTGATGCCCAGCACCGACGTGCTTTTGGCACCCAATTCCATCTTTTCCTCAGTGTAGCCGGTCGCAACCTGTTCGGTGGTATTGGCGTCGATCAATTTCCAGCGCATGCCGATGATCCAGACGCCGGTCGATTCGCCGGTTTGCACCGAGCCAACCGCCACGCCGCCCGCGGCCGAGCCGCGATTGCCGCCAAGGATGCCGATAATGCTGCCGACCGCACGGCCATCGAAGCCCGAGGACGCCTGAGCGACCGGCTCCGCCTTCAGCACGTCGAACTTGACCACCCACTTGGTCGTCTTGAACTTGCCCTTTTGCAGCACCTTGCGCGCTGCCTGGGGGTTGCCCATGGTGTAGGCAAGGGTGAATTCATTCAGCAGCGGGCCGAGATCGGCACGCTCGAGAACCCTGAAATTGGCCTTGCCCAGCTCGAGTTCGGCATAATCGGCGATGTTGTTCGGGCCGAACTTCTGGGTGAAGGTGGCGTTGTTGCTCTTGATCTCGCCGGGGATGACGATCAGCGCCGGGCCTTGTTTGTTGGCGTTCTTGTACTCGACCGCCTTGTACATTCCCTTGTCGGCCATCTCGTTGGCCTGCTGCGAGGTGCTGCTGCCGGCGGTGGGCGAGGGATTGTCGAATACCGGCTGGGCGAGCGCCAGCGGTGCAAAAAAGGCGCCGAGAAGCGCAAAGCGGGTGAAGCGGGTCATGACGATCCTCCGTGTAAAAACACTTATTTTTTCTTGCGACCAACGCCGGCCGCGGCACAGTAATCGGTATAGAGCCGCGCGACGACGCCGTCGGCCTGCTCATTGATCAGGGTCAGCGCCATGCCGCCGGTGTCCATGCCGGAATAGGATTCAGCGCGGGCGCCGGCTTCGGAAATCGTCTTGCCGTCGGCGCCGGTGAGGGTAAAGCCCATGCTGATATAGACCTCTGGAATGTGCAGAATGGGATTCATCGCGGTGCGGCTCGAAATGACGCCCTTGAGGATGAAGTCCGCGCCCATTTTCTTGGAAGCGTTCATCGCGGCGTCCATGTCGTTCTTCAAATAGGCGTCGATTTCCGCCTGCGCCACCTTGGCCTTCATCTCCGCCTGGGTGATGGTATTGAGCCCGAGCTTCTTGAGGCGCCGGTCGATGGCGTTGAAATGCGAGCTGTAGCTGGATTGCTCTGAATTCATGCCCCTGGCGGTGCGTTCGCCGACCACGACCATGATGACCTTGCCTTTCAATTCCTCCTGGCATTGCGGCGACATTCTT
>JAPUEC010000082.1 GCA_027492775.1 Rhodocyclaceae bacterium | reverse complement strand
AAGGCAGATTACATCTTAGAGGTGAGATCACTAATACGATGGGTTATTGAAGCAAAGTCTCCGTGCGTAGAAATCGATATCGACGCCGTCCAACAAGCTTGGACTTATGCCAACCATCCAGAGGTTCGCGCCGTGTATTTTGCTCTCTGCAATGGAAGGCATTTCCAAATTTTTCAAACAAACCATGGCCCACATACAGGACCAATACTGTCGTTGGAGTACGGCTCTTTGGAGCAATGCTTCAGCCAACTCGCTGATCTTGTTAGCCCTGAAGCACTTCTTAGAGACTTTCCGCGCCAAGAAGCTGATCAGAATCCACCTCTCGGACCGGGACTTAGATCTATCGTGAGAATCCTGGATGGTTGGATGCGCCATGACTACAACAGCTTTAATCAAAGGGCACTTAACGAACTGCAATACATAATCCCCTTTGGGGCAGTTGAACGAAACGAGAACGGAGGCATATCGGCCTTTTTGAGAATTCTTGCTCCTATCAAAAGCATCCAAGACCTTAACGAAAAGCTCGGTCTAAATGCGCTCGATATGTGTAGCGATGACTCTGAGCTGTCGACGGATTCCCAACAGCCCACATGCTTCATTTATCAACGTACCGTTGTATTTCCCTCAGGGGAAAAAATGCTCGACATCACCAAATGGCAAGAAACGGTTCTCCCATTTAATTTTCAATGTGACATTGAGGCTACAGCTTGTGGTTCGTTGAACGGACATGTTTTCTCTGGTCGGTTCACTACTAGAATGACTTTCCCTCAAGCCCAAAATTTTGTTGCTGAAATGAGCGGGCCGTTCGTCTTACATGTTGCCTAGCTCAAACAATAGTTCTAGAGAGTCCCTCATCCCGTACCGTGCCGTGCCGACAGCAGCAAGTTGCGTGGTGTCAGATGCCTTGGGCAGAAGGTCGTCAGCGCCGCTTCGAATCCCCGTTCTTCCAAAGACAAAACCATGTCCAGCGCTAGCCAGATTTCGATTGCGCGGCGGAAGGCGTGGCGGGCCACCGAATAGCGCATCACTTCGCGTTGCCGTTGCAGGCCAGCGGCTTCCAATCGCGAAAAGTCCGTTCCTTCCGGGATAGTGAGGCCCTCGCGTTGGGCGAGTAGGCGGCAGAAGGTTTCGAATCCCTGCCCCAACCAAGCCGGGGGAATGGGTTTGAAGGTCCGGTATTCGCCGCCGGAAAGCGTGCGACGCAGGGCGTCGAAGCCGAGTTTCCAGGCCATGTCGTGGTCGTGCGCCCGCGCCTGCCGCGCGGAGGCGGTGACGGTTTCGGTCACCGCCAGGCGCAGGTCGTCGCGGGTCAGCGGCAGCGCGGCGTGCCTGGAAAGTGGCGTGTATTCCGACGCCACGCCGTGGTGGTAGCAGCACGGCGCAATGTCGAGGGCGATGCAATCGTCGGCCTGCCGTAGCAGGGTCCGGTGCAATTCGCCGCAGGCGTGGAGCGCGACGGCGTGGCGGCCGGCGGGAAGGTTCGCCGTCAGGGCATCGGCAGTGATGAAGTCGTGACGCACGCCGGCACGCTGGCCCAGCACTTCGCCGCCGGCGCAGAGGGCGGGGTTGATTTCGAGCGTACTGGCCGGAACGTCCCATTGCAGCGCCAGCAGGCGCGCCAGATGGCCTTTGCCGCCGCACCAGTCGAGCAGGGGCACACCGGCGGGACGGATGGCAGCCGCGAAAGCCTCGATCTGGCTGCGCTTTCTGCCGGGAATTTCCCAGGCCCAATGGGCATTCAAGGCGCTCAGCGCAGTGCGTGGCGCCTCGGGCAATTCGAGCAGATGGTCGATTTCAGCGGCTTGCGGCCAATGTCGCGCCAGCAGGGCGCGAGCGGCGGCGCCATCGTCGTTGAGGCGTTCGGCCTCGGCGTCGGTGAGCGCCAGCAATTCCGCCGCCAATGCCGGCCAGCGCTCGCACCACTCGGGCTGAAGAACGTGAAAGGGCTGGGGATGCCACAAGTCGCGGCCGGCAGCGAGCAGCGGTTCGAGTTGCCGCAGGCGTTCGAGATGGCGCATAAGGGTCAGCGCAGGGCGGCCTTCTTCTCGCGGCGCCGATAGCCGATCACCGCCGGCGCCAGCGCCAGGACAAGCACCAGTCCGAACACCAAGAGCGGCCAGCGCACGGGTCGGTTCCACTCGGCGCGCAGGCGGGTGCGCTCGGCGACGTCGATGCGCTGGTACTTGAGGGTGTCGTGCCCGACATCGCCGGGCTTGCGGTTGTGCAGCCAGCCGTGGCTTAGGGTGTAGCTCTTGGGGTGCAGGCCGAAGACCCAGGGCGCGTCGTGCTGAACGATGCGGGTCATGCGCCGGATGATGTCGAGTCGCTCCGGCGTGTTGTCCATGTTCTTCATTTGCGCGAAGAGGCGGTCGAACTCCGGGCTCGCGTAGTTGGAGGCGTTCTCGCCGCCGTGCGCCACCTTGCTTTCCTTGCCGTCGAGCAGGAAGAAGAAATTCTCCGGGTCGGGGTAATCGGCGTTCCAGCCCAGGTAATAGAGCTGGATGTTGCCCTTGCGGATTTTGTCCTGGAAGCGGTTGAAGTCGGTCGAACGCACCACCAGTTGCACGTCGATTTTCTGGAATTGCCGCGTCAGCCAGTCGAGCCGCGACTTTTCGCCCATGCCGCCGCCGGTGGTGTCGAGGTAGAGCACGAGCGGAGCGCCGGTCTTTTCGTCGCGGCCGTTGGGGTAGCCGGCTTCGGCCAGGAGCCGCTTCGCCGTCTCGACCGGCTTGCGTCGTGGCTTGCCGTTGGCCCAGTGGTAGACGAAGGGATTGATGCCGGCCTGACCTTCTTCGTTCCCAAAAATCCCCGGCGGCAGCGGCCCCTGCGCCGCCAGCCCGCGTCCGTTCTGGAAGATGGAAATGTATTCCTCCTGGTCGATGGCGATGGAAACCGCCTGCCGCAGCTTGGCCGCGCGCTCGTTCATGCCGCCCACCACCGGGTCGGCCAGGTTGAAACCCATATAGAAGGTCGAGGTCTTGACCGAAGTCAGTAAACGGATGCCCTTTTGCTGCATTTCGTCGGTCAGCCCGACATCGCCGCCTACATTGACGCGCACCGCCTGGTCGAAGCTGTCGGAGGAGATGCCTGAGGCGTCGTAATAGCCTTGCAGGAATTTATTCCAGTAAGGAATGGCCTCCTTCTCGCGGGTGAAGATCACCTGATCCAGAAATGGCAGCGCCTTGCCGCAATCGGCCAGCAATCCCGCCGCGCGGTCGGCGGCCTCGCCTTCGCAGGGATAGGTTGCGCCGTGGAAGTTGGGGTTGCGGGTCAGGACCATGCGCCGATTGGGGTCGTTCTCGCTCAGCATGAAGGCGCCGGTGCCGACCGGCCACCAGTCGAGGGTCAGGTTCTTCTCCGCCATGCCCGGCTGGGCGAAGAAGCGGTCCACTTCGCGCGGCACCGGAGCGAAGAAGGGCATGGCGAGCCAATAGAGGAATTGCGGATACTTGCCCTTGAGGCGGATGCGGAAAGTGAGGGCATCGACCTTTTCGACGCCGGCAAGCGGGTAGGGATCGAGATCGAGCCATCCATCGGGTGGCAAGGCCTTGCCCGCCTTCTGCAAGGTTTCGCCCAACGCCTTCAGGCCGATGATCTTGTCCGCCATCATGCCGAAGATGGGCGAATGCAGGCGCGGATGGGCGAGGCGCTTGATTTCGTAGATGTAATCGTCGGCAACAAGTTCGCGGGTGTCGGTTTGCGGAAAATCCCCGATCACCTGCCGCCCTTCGGCCACCTTGGCGCCGAGGTAGAGCGGCTGCCCCGCGGCATCGCGGGCGAAGGCGGGATGCGGCTGGTAGCGAATGCCGGGCTTGAGCTTCAGTTCATAGATGCTCTCCGCCACCTTCTCCGCCGGCGCGTCGGCCGGCAACTCGCGCCCGGCGGCGTCGAGAAAGCGCGGCACCGGCACGCGCTCGAGGGTGGCCGCTTCAAGGGTGTAAGGCCGCTTCAGGTAGTGATAGCGCAGGGGCGGTTCGTAGACCTGCGCGGTGAAGGTGATTTCATCCTCGGTATAGGACTGGACTGGGTCGAGGTGTTTGGGGCGGTCGGTGAAGGCGGAATAGAGAATGTTGCGGCCGGCTTCGGAAGCCGGATAGGGGTCGTTCCAGATGTTGCCGCAGCCGCCCAAGAGCATCGCCGTGGCCGCCAGCGCCCTGCCCGCCCAATTCCGCATTTTCCCCCGCGACAGCATCGTCTCCCCGCTCCTCGTTTGCGCACGGCAGCATGGTACCGCGAAGGGCTGCATCGACGCATGATGCGATGGCGTCGAGGCAAGCACAAGCGCTTGCATGCAATGCGCGTCACCCCTCCCTTCACCCTCTGGGTGGGCTTCGCGCAGGGTGGAGAGTGGGATGGGAATGGGAATTCTTGACAGGGTTTCCAGCAGCTTTTGCCGATATTTTCCCCATCCCCACCCCAACCCTCCCCTTGAAGGGGAGGGAGAATACCGTCCGCAACTGTTCTTGCCGCTCAAAGCAGCCGCAGCACCTCCGCCCCATGATCGGCGCAATTGGGATCGTCGATGACATGGCGGATGACACCGCCCTCATCGATGATGAAGGTCACTCGCTCGTTGGCCTTGAGCAGCCCGCGCATCAACCCGCCGAGCCCGGAACCGGTCACGCCATAAGCCTTGGCCACACGCTGGTCGGTATCGGCCATCAGGGGGAAATTGAGCGCGTACTTGCTGGTGAAGCGCTGATGCGATTCCACGCCCTGGGCGGAGACGCCAAGGATGGCCGCGCCCTTGGCGGCGATGTCGGCGTTGGCGTCGCGCAGGCTGCACGCCTGCTTGGTGCAACCCGGTGTGTCGTCCATGGGATAAAAGTAGAGCACCAGCTTGCGGCCGCGAAAAGCGCCGAGGGAAACCGGCTGGCCTTCGGTCGACTGGCCGGAGAAATCGGGCGCCGGATCGCCGGGTTTGAGATGGGTCGCCATGATCGCTCCTTTGGTTGCGTATGACGGATAGACCGGAAAACAAGCCGATCTATCCGTCCACGCCGCCCATGAAGCGGCTTCGCCTTATTTCACCTCGAACTCGCCGACCGTGACCAGCGCGTTCTGGCCCTTCAAGCGCAGGGTCACGCGTTCTTCCTTCTGGGCGGGCGTACCGAAACCGGTGAAGAGCCGCAGGCTGAGCGTCGTCGCGCCGGAGACGACCTGCTGGCGGTGGCCGTAGAACTGCGCCTGCACCAAGTATTTGCCGGGCTTGGCCTTTTTCAGCGAGAACTCCTCCGGCCCGTAGCCGCCGGTGAAGTCGCGCGACATGGCGCCGCCCTGGTAAGTCAGGCGGTGGCCGTAATAGCACTTCTCGCCATTGGGGTCGGTCACCCAGAGGTCGATGTCGGTGTTGTCGGCATCCCAGGAAAGGACCGCGCGCAGGTCGAGCGGCAGGTTGCGCAACAGGCGCGGATCGATGGCGGCGGTGTCAAGCTTCTGCGGCACCGTGGCGACGAGCGCATTCAGTTCCGCCAGGGCGATGAGCTCGATGTCCGGGAAGCGGTTATGCCAGGGCCGCGTCACCACTTGATACAGCGCCTCTAGCGCCTTTTGCGGCGCGCCGGCGTCGGCCAGCGCCAGCCCGAGGTCGCGCCAGGATTGCGGCTCGTTCGGTGCCAGATCGAGCACGCGCTGCAGCAGCGGCACGGCGAGATCGGCGCGCTTGGCCTGCATCAGGCGATAGCCGAGGATGCGCAGGATGTGGCGGTTCTCCAGATCCATTTCGGCCAGGTTGGAGAGAATGCGCGTCGCCAGTTCGGGACGACCGCGCTCGAAGAAGACATCGGCGGCGTCGAGGAAGAAGGCAGTGCTGTTCACATAGCCGGGCCGTTCGTCGAGATAGACGGCGTAGAGCTGATCCATCGCCGCCTGCCGCAGGCGTTCGGCGTAAGGCGCATCCGGCACCCATTTCTTCAACTGGATGCTGGCCGATGCTGCGGGTTCGCTGGCATTGGCGGCGGCGCTTGGGACGGGCGCCCGTCTTTCCGCCATCATCGCCTGGTTGCGCCCGGCGACTTCCATTGGCGCCAATGCATCGGCAATGGGCCGCGTCTCGGCAACCGGCGAAGGCGCCGGTACCGCCATGGCGCCGCCGACCTTGGCTACTTCCTTGGGCTTGGGCGGCTCGCCCTTGGGGAAATCGCGTTCCCACCAGCGCTGCTTTTCCTGGAAGCGGCGGACGATATCCTCGATATGCGCCGTCCGTTCGCGCTCGACCTGCTGCCGATGGGAGCCAACCAGGCGGTCATAGTCTTTGCGCAATTCGGCCGGCGGGACGATTTCGTAGCGCACATAATCCTCGACCCGGTCGAGCACGATCAGCGAGGTTCCCGGCGTCACCAGCCCGAAGGCCTTGCCCAGACGTGCAATTTCCGCCTGATTGACGGCGCGCTCCGGCGTCAGCCCGGCAAGCCGCAGCCGCGCCCAGGCTTGGGCCGCGAATGGCGTTGTGCCACCGCTCCTAGCCAGCTTCACCTGCTGGCGTTCGGCGGCGCCCTTGGGGGTGCGCCATTCGAGTTCGATCACCGTGGCCGGCTCGGAGAGAATGCCCGCCACCGCCAGCCGCCCGGTTTCCGGGTCAAGCGCCGAGGCGACGAGATCGTGCGCACCATTGGAGCGCAGCGCCACCAGTCGCGAACCAACCGTGGTCAACCCCGCCACGGCCGCCGGCACCGGCGTGCGTAACAAGTCGACAAAGGCGCCGCCGCTCTTCTCGGCAACCTGGCGCAGACGCCCGACGTCGGCGGATACCGCGGCGGAAACCGCCAGCACCGGTACCTCAAAGGCCGGCATGCCGCTCGTACCAAAGTTACCAAGGCCATCTGTGAACATCAACACAAGCTCTGGATATGGCACGAAGAGCGGGCGGGCGTTGAGTTCTGCCTCGGTCAGCCTCCCCGGGCGGAAGGCCGCCAGGTTGGTACCGCCGTCGTAGGCCACCGTTTCCAGCGCGACGCGAAGCGCGCTCCAATTGCCGCCACGGACGCGGAAAACACCGCCCTCCTCTGCCGCATCGCGGACGAGGCTCAAGCGCACTTCGGTGTTGCCGATGGCCTTGAACCAGGCGTCGAGCAGCGCGAATTCGCGGCCGTGGTCGCGGTTGGCGCCGGAGCCTGAGGCATCCCACATCAGGGCGACATGCGCCGGTTTCGGGCGCGGTGCCGTTGCCAGGCGCGGCGCGGCGACCTCGGCGTAGAAATAGAGCTTGCCGTCACGCTCCTCAAAGCTCGCCGCCGGACCATCCTGGCGCGTCAGGGCGATTTCAGTAAGTGGCTCGGGGCGATAGTCGTGGCGGTGGAATTCGAGTTGCGCGCCGTCCGCATCCTGCCACTGCGCTCCGGCGAGTCCGCGCAGGACCTTGGCGGCGCCTGGCTTGAGGCCAGGAGCGCGCACATGCAGGTCGAACAACTCCAGCTTTTCGGCGATGGCGAGCGGCAGACGCAGCAAGACCGTGCCATCGCGCCGCTCGGGCAGGCGCTCGGTAACGGTGATGGAAACCCGGCGCTCGCCGCGCGCCGGAATGGGATAGACGCGCAGCTTGTAGTTGTTGCCCTGGGTCGCTTCCAGCAGCGCCGGATCGACGCGGGCACGGGTGATGTCCTCGAAGATTTCCTGGCCGCGCGCCTTTTCCACCGGCACGGCGGGGCGCCACTTGCCGTCGAAATCGAGCGCGAAGCCGGCGACTTCCTGGCCGTCGAGCAGCGGAAACTGCAACTCGCCTTCGAGCACGCGCAGATTTGGATTGCTGAAGGTCAGCTCCACCGTGGTCCGCGCCTGGCGACCGACCACCAGCACATCGACGTTGGCCTGCGTCAGCCGCACGGGCAGCGCGGCCTCCGGCACCCGCAGGATGAGCGGCGGGATGCGCTGTGGCGGTAGCGGCATGACATCGCGGGCCAGAGCGACGCCGACGCCAGCCAGCGCGATGGCCAGCCCGAACAATTTCAACAGTTTCATGGTTTTGCCTTTCCTCGAAGGAACAACGATGAACCGGTAAACGGCAATGCACGGCGAATGGGGTTAAGTATCGATAATAGCGCGTTGTCATCGCTGCCGCTGGGGAAGGCGGCTGGCGCACGGCCACCGACGCGGACGTTTTCCGTGCGGTGCTGCCACACCGGGCGCCTATGAGCGCTCAGCCCGGGGGTGAAGCGGGGAAGCAACGCACCGGCGGCAGAAGCGTACCGCCGGACTGGCGTGAATTGCCTTCAGCGCCCCTTCGGCGGCGCCTCGTTCGGCCCGCCGCTGGCGAGTTCCACGTTGCGGCGCGGGCGCATGAGTTTTTCCAGTTCCGCTTTGCGGCTGTCGGTGACTTCCTTGCCGTCGTGGTAAAGCAGCGTCACCGCCAGCGGGCCGTCGCCCAGGGCGCGAGCGCCGATGTTGTCGGGGCTGACGGTGGCGCGCCCGAGGATGCTCGAGGTCGGCCAGTTGAGATCGCCATAGGCGAGATAGACGAGTTTGGAGCAGAAGATGCGCTTGGTCGTCTCGGCGTCGAAATTGAAGTCGTAGGCCTTGCCCACCTGGCGCAGGGTCTGAAGGACAATCTCGGCGCGCTTTTCCGCCGGCAGGATCTCATGGCGCAGGACGGCGAGATCGTCGATGTTGAGGAAGTGCTCGACGTTGTTCATCACCACGCCGGAACGCAGCGCTTCGACAATGCCGCGCCCCTGACGGATATTGGCCTGATGCGGTTGCACCACGGGATGATCCCAGATGCCCAACTCGCGCAATTCGGCTTCCCGGCCCACCCAGATCGCGGCATGCCCCCAGTGGCCGGGAATGAAGGTGTCGGTCAGCCGGAAGGGCGTCTTTTCCAGCAGGATGTCGCCAGCCTTGAGTTCCTTGCCGAGCTTTTCCAGCACCTCGGCGCGGCCGTACAACTTGCCGCGCCGCGTTTCGACCATGCCGACGGTGTTGCCGAAGAGGAGGCTGGTGAGGTTGCTGCCCTCGTTCTTCAAACCGATCAGGCCGTCGATGGTCTGCATGCTGAAGAGTTCGAAATGCTTGCCCAGCGCGCCCACCGGGTTCGCCGCGCGCACCATCCGGTAAGACGGGCTTTGACGGACCAGCTGCACCAGATAGGCATAACCGTCGAATTCTGGCGTCAGCCGGCGACCGTACTGTTCGAACCAGTGAATGCCGCGCCGGACCCGCTGGCGATTGAGGCTGGAAGCGAACATCCGGCTCGTCTCATTGAGCTGGCCGGCCGGCAGGGCGAAGCCCTTGTCGCCGCTGTTCAACTGCTGGCGAAGGGCGTGGTTATTCACGAACAGGGTGATCGCCGACAGATAGTTGTCGTACAGCATCAGCGCCGACGCCAGCGAAATCATGATGCCGGTCGCCTGTACGCCGGCTTCGCGGGTATTGTCGTCCGGCGGCGTCGCCAACCAGCATTCGTGGGCAAACGCCAGCTTGAGGAGGGTTTCGCGCTGGGCGAGCAGTTGCGCCGCGCCACCTTGCAGGCGTTGCAAGTCCTGGCCGTTGAGCGGCTCGTTGCGGGCCATTTTGGCATTCAGTTCGCGGTAGAGATCGACGGCGGCGGCGCGCATGGCGAGCGCTTCCTCGAACAAGCGCTGCGAGGCGAACAACTCGCGCTCCATGACCGCGGCGCGTTCGGCCACGGACTGGCCGCCATGCACTTCGAGCTGATGCTGATGGCACTGGGAGACCTGCGTCGAGGCCGGGATTTCGAAATCGAGATCGGATTCGGCGGCAGCGGCCGGCAGACCATGGCCGAACAACAAAAACAGGGCGGCGGAAAGGGTAAGACGGCGCACTCGATGCTCCGGGCGAAAGGATGATGGCGGGATTTTGACACAAGTCGCGGCAATGGCAGCGGCACCAGGATGCGCCATCGCTACATGGCGGGTTTTATTTTCGCCAAGCCGAGGCGAACAGACTCGCGGTAACGCGCCCGTACGGCTGGAACCAAGCCGAACAAACTTGACCGCCGCGCGTCAAATTCCCGACAATGGTTTGAAACCATCAAAAAAAGGAGACCTGCATGCCCGACGCGAAGATCGCCGACTTTTCCCTCCTCGCCACCAGCGGGCTCGATTTCGCGCTCTCCAAGCAGGCCGGCAAGGCCGTGGTGCTCTACTTCTATCCCAAGGACGCCACCCCCGGCTGCACGACCGAGGCCCAGGAGTTTCGCGACCTCTACCCCCAATTCACCGCCGCCGGCGCCGAAGTCTTCGGCATTTCGCGCGACAGCATCAAGTCGCACGAAAGCTTCAAGGCGAAGCAGAACCTGCCTTTCGAACTGCTTTCCGACCCGGAGGAAAAGGTCTGCAGCCAGTTCGATGTCATCAAGAATAAGAAACTCTACGGCAAGGACGTGCGCGGCATCGAGCGCAGCACCTTCGTCATCGGCAGAGACGGCGAACTGCGCCGTGAATGGCGGGGCGTCAAGGTGCCTGGCCACGCCGCCGAAGTCCTCGAATTCGTCAAATCCCTCTAACCCTTCAACTCTCAAGCTGGCCGAACCGCATCACCCTTTCTGAACCTCAAAAAGAAAGCACCACATGCCGCGCAAACCTGCCGCCAAGAAATCCGCCGCCGCCACCAAGATTTTCGTTCTCGATACCAACGTGCTGATGCACGATCCCTCCTGCCTTTACCGCTTCGAAGAGCACGACGTTTACCTCCCGCTGATGACCCTGGAGGAGCTGGACAACCACAAGAAGGGCATGACCGAAATCGCCCGCAACGCGCGCCAGGTCTCGCGCATGCTGGACGACATGCTGACTTTCGCCGACGACATGGAAGCCGGCATTCCGCTCTATGAGCCTTCGAACAAGCTCGCCGGCGGCAACCTTTTCCTGCAGACCGAATTCATCAGCACCGAATTGCCGGTGGCGCTGCCGACCTCCAAGGTCGATAACGCCATCCTGGCCGTGCTCATCCACCTCCAAAAGAAATACCCCGGCCGGCCGGTGATCCTGGTGTCCAAGGACATCAACATGCGCATCAAGGCCCGCGCCCTGGGCCTGCCGGCGGAGGATTACTTCAACGACAAGGTGCTGGAGGATACCGACATCCTCTACGGCGGCACCCTGGCGCTTCCTGAAAATTTCTGGGAAAAGCACGGCGAAGGCATGGAATCCTGGAAGAAGGACGGCAAGACCTATTACCGCGTCAAAGGTCCGCTCTGCCCCAGTTTCCTGATCAACCAGTTCGTCTGGCTGGAAGCCGACGGCTTCGCCGCCATCGTCAAGGAAACCGCCGGCAAGACGGCGGTGCTGGAAACCCTGGTCGACTACACCCATCCCAAACATGCGGTGTGGGGCATCATGGCGCGCAACCGCGAGCAGAATTTCGCCATGAACCTGCTCATGAACCCGGAAATCGACTTCGTCACTCTGCTCGGCCAGGCCGGCACCGGCAAGACGCTGCTCACCTTGGCCGCTGGCCTGACGCAGGTACTGGAGGAGAAGATTTTTGCCGAGATCATCATGACCCGCGTCACCGTGCCGGTCGGCGAGGACATCGGCTTCCTGCCCGGCACCGAGGAGGAGAAGATGGCGCCCTGGATGGGCGCGCTCGAGGACAACCTGGAAGTGCTCACCCACACCGAGGATAGCGGCGGGCCCTACGGCGGGGAATGGGGCAAGATGGCGACCCACGACATCATCCGCTCGCGTATCAAGGTCAAGTCGCTCAACTTCATGCGCGGCCGCACTTTCCTCAAGAAGTACCTGATCATCGACGAGGCGCAGAACCTGACGCCGAAGCAGATGAAGACCCTGATCACCCGCGCCGGGCCCGGCACCAAGGTGGTCTGCCTCGGCAACATCGCCCAGATCGACACGCCCTACCTGACCGAAGGCAGTTCCGGCCTCACTTACGTGGTCGACCGCTTCAAGGGCTGGTCGCACTCGGGACATGTGACGCTGCAACGCGGCGAACGCTCGCGCCTCGCCGATCATGCGGCGGAGGTGTTGTAGGCGACGCTTGGTCGGCCATGCTCCGGCCCGCGGCGCCGAATATGCCGCGGGCCTAATGGCTAGTTTGAATCGGGTATAATCCCTGTCCATCCAAAGGCCGTGTCTTACTCTTCGACACGGCCTTGTCGTTTTGACGGAGGTGCCCCATGAAGCGTCGAGAGTTCATTGCCGCTACCGCCTTTCTTTCCCTTTTCGGCTCCGAAGCCTGGGCAGCGCGCAAAAAAGCCGCAGCCAGGAGAAGGGGCGGCAAAGCCGCCAAAACAACCAAGAAAGCCCCCGCAGGACCAACCGCTCACACCGCCGAGGCGCCGGTCACCGAAAAACCGCCTCAGGGCTCTTCCGCCAGCCGCCTGCCACCGGTCAAGGCACCGGAGCCGCCGACGGACTGGATGACCTTCGAGATTGCCACCACCGTCACCATCAAGCGTTCGTCCGCGATCAATCGGCTCTGGCTGCCGCTCCCGCTCAACCAGGACACCCTCTACCAGCGCACCATCGGCCACCGCTGGAACGACAACGCCGACAGCGCCTCGACCCGCCGCCTGCCGGACGGCGATCTTGAACTCTATTTCTGCGAATGGAAATCGGGCCGCGAATCGAAGCTCGAACTCGTCACCACCGTCACCACCGCCGATCGCCACTTCGACATCACCAAGCGCACCGTCGCGCCAGAGCGGGAAGACATCCTGCGACGCAACCTCCACGCCTCCACCCTGATTCCAAACGACGGCCCCGCCTTCAAACTGGGCGAGCGCATCGTCGGGCGCATCAAAGACCCGGTGGCGCAGGCCAAGGCGATTTATGACTGGGTGGTCGACAACACCACCTATCAGCCGGATGCGCCGGCTGGCGGTGTGGGCGACGTCCGCAAGCAATTGGAGCAAGGCCAGTACGGCGGGCGCTCGGCGGACATCAACGGCCTTTTCGTGGCGCTTTGCCGCGCCATCGGCATTCCCGCGCGCTGCGTCTATGGATTGCGCGTCGGCAGTTCGCGCCTCTTCAAATCGCTCGGTGTCAGCGGCGGCAATGCCACTAACAGCCAGCACTGCCGCGCCGAATTTTATATCCCGGGCTACGGCTGGATTCCAGTTGACCCTAGCGACGTACGGCGGGCAATTGCCATGGAAGGCCTGACCGACCGCGACAGCCGACTCGCGTCGCTCAAAAAGGTCTTGTTCGGCGTCTGGGAGATGAATTGGGTCGCCTACAACGTCGGCAGCGATCTAATGTTGCCGGGGACGACGGAACGCATTCCATTCTTTGTCCTACCGCGGGTGGAAGGCGGCGACAACGTCGAACCGCCGCTGTTCGAGTACGCCATCCGGACCAAGCGCGTAGAAATCTGAGGACGCGAATTGGCCGGCTGAATGGCGTTTTGACCCATCGCCCGTCCTTAGGCCGTGTTCACAATCAGCCGGTGGAAGGCGTTGAGTCGGCAGGCGGGGGCTTGCAGACCGCAGGGCGGCGTTGCCGCTGGCTGGCGTAGAAATGACCACGCGGCGCTCGCGGGCGCCTTGCTCCGCAATCTGCCGATCCCTCGCGCAACCGTCGCCCGATTGTGAACACGCCCTATGTCGAACGCGGCGTTTGAAATCCAGTTCATGCGGATGCGCGGCGCCCACTTCGGGCGTCATGACCCGGTTTGTCGACAGGCGCGCACAAATCCCACTTCACCAAGGGCGTTCTGCGGATATGCCATGTGCCAAGCAATTTACCGGCCGGCAGTCAACATCCATTGAACGTCACTTGCGCATAAATTGCGCTTTTAGAAAAACAACACTCACTCACCAACATGAGGAAGCAACCGTAAAACCTTATTTGCGCCAAGTTCCCTTTTGGAATATGGATAGTGCACTGCAACCCACCGTGCAAATGCGCGGAAAACTCGGCTGGATATGAGTTAGGTAGTATTGACCAGCGTTGCCTAAAGAATATAATTGCGCTTAATGTTGCAGCGCACCATTTGGGTGCGGCGGCATTTACAGACCGTCGCGGCCTTTTTTTTGACGACGGCATTTTTCGCCCCGACCGAGAATGCAGCGTTTTCATATCCTCTCCTTTCGCGCCGAGACTCCGGCAGCGCTTGCCGGAAAGCTCAAGGAAGTTCGTTCCGACCAGCGTCTCGATCCCGGGAACGCGAGAGAGGGAGGGTGGCGGCTCGCCATCCATGCCAGAAATGAAGCCGAGCTTCGCGAACTCATGCAATTGGCGGGCCTCGCGCTCGAACGCGACGGCCGCATCGACCACCCCAAGATTTTTTGCGCCAATTCCGCGCCGGTCAAGGCCGCTTGGCTGTTTCCCGGCCAAGGCAGTCAGCGCATCGGCATGCTGCGGTCGCTGCTCGACCTCTGGCCGGAATTCGCCGCGCAATTCGCCGCCCTCGACGATCATTGGTCGCCGATCCTGGGTGGCTCCGTCCGCGAATGGATCATGGCAGCGGACACCCCCGCCAACGCCGCGCATCTCCAGGACACCCGCCAGGCCCAGCCCTCACTCGGGCTGGTCGAAACCGCGTTGGCATTATCGTGGAAAAAAATCGGCTTCGAGCCGGATTTGCTCGCCGGTCACAGCTATGGCGAAATTTCCGCGCTGGCTGCGGCCGGAGCACTGAGCGCCACCGCGCTTTGCGAAATCTCCCGCGAGCGTGGGCGCTTGCTTGGCGAAGCCGGGGATCTCGCGCCCGGCGGCATGCTCGCGGCGCGCAGCGACGCCCAAACCTTGGCGCCGCATCTCGCGCCGCTTGCCGACCGGGTCTTCGTCGCCAACGACAATGCTCCACAGCAAGTGGTCCTCGCCGGTAGCCGCGCCGCCATGGCGGAAGCCGCCGCGCTCCTGCAAAGCGCCGGCATTTCCGCCATTGCGCTTAAAACCGCCTGCGCTTTCCATTCCCCCTTGATGGCGCCGGTTGCCGAGCGCTGGCGCGAATTTCTCGCCGGCCGGCAGTTCGACGCTTTTGCCGCCAACCGCGTTTTCGCCAACACCACCACCGGACCCTACGACGGCTCGCCGGAAGGCGTGCGCGACCTGTTGGGGCGCCAGATCACCGCGCCTGTCCGCTGGCGCGAGGAAATCGAAGCGATGTATGCGGCCGGTTGCCGCCTCTTCGTCGAAGTCGGCCCGGGGCACGTCCTCACCGATCTGACCGGAAAAATTCTCGGCGACCGCCCGCACGTGCGACTGGCAAGCGATCCCGAACAGCAAGCGGCCGAGGTTTTCTTCCCGGCGCTTCTCGCCCGACTCTTCAGCCTGGGCTGCGATCTCGACCTCAGCAGCTTCCAGCCCGGCCCTACCGAAATCATTACGCTGCCCCTCATGACCACATCCACCACGCAAACGGCTTCCGCGGCGCCCGAAGCCGGCTTCTTCGAGGCCAACCAACAGGCGGTCTCGGCTTTCTTCGAGCAGCAGCGGCAAATCGTCGCCGCTCTGGACGGACGCGCCGACGCACCGCTCTTTGGCGAAATCGTCCGCGCCAACCAGGTGGTGATGCAGGAATTCATGTCGACGCAGCAGGCGGCGCTGGGATTGGCGCCGGGCGCCATGGCCATGCCGATTGCCATGCCGGCGCCGGGCAAGGACTTGGTAATTCCTGCCGTGCCGTCAACGGCCGCTGCACCGGCCCCCGCCGCGCTCGCCAGCCCGGGAATCGCCAGCGGCGAGGTCGAGCGCTGGATCGTCGCCCAGATCGCCGAAATGACGGGTCTGCCGGCGCAACGCATCAGCCGGCACACCTTGTTCGAATCGGAACTCGGGATCGATTCCATTACCCTGGTCGAACTCTGGATCCAGCTCGTCGAACGCTTCCCGGCCTTGGGCCAGAGCAGCGGCCAGGTGAACTCGATCACTTGCATCAACGACATTCTCGCCCGGCTGGAGCAGGTGGCCCCGGCCGCTCCGGTCGCCGCTTCCGGGCCCATCACCGCGCCCCTTGCCGCATCGACGACGACTTCGACCGCCGCCGAGCCGGTCGCGCCCGCAGGCAGCATCGAGGGCTGGCTGCTCAACGAGCTTTCCATGCTGACCGGCCTGCCGGTCAATCGCCTCAACCGCGACACCCGCTTCGAGGCCGACCTCGGCATCGACTCGATCACCATGGTCGAACTCTGGATCAAGCTGGTGGAGAAGTGTCCCCAGTTCGGCAAATTCACCGACGGCGCCTCGCGTGTGCAGAGCGTCGCCGAGGCGCTGCGCCTGGTCGGCGGCGACGCCCCGACCGAAGCGCCCACCAGCGCGAAAATCGTCGAACACCCGGCGAGCAACTGGCTGGCGCAACTGCGGGCCGACCTCATCGCCCGCATCGCCGAGGAAACCGGCATCGATCCGGCCAAGATCACCGGGCAATCGCATTTCGCCCGCGATCTCGGCCTCGACATCTTCACCCGCGAACGCATCTTCGAAGAGGAAATCGGCCGCAATCCCAAGCTCGCCTTTGCCGGCCGCGAACTGCTCAACGCCACCAATCTCGACGAACTCACCCGGCTGCTCGCCCGCTTCAACAATTTGATGAGCGACAAGCCGCTGCGCATCAACGAGGATGGCAAGATCGTCACCAGTGACGAGGCTTCCGAACGCGTCGAGCGCTACGTTCTGGTCGGCCAGCCGCCGGTGCCGGCTTCAGAACTGGGCAGCCTGCCGCAGCGGATTCTGCTCATCGGCGAACCCGGCCCGCTCTACGACACCATCCACGACCGCTTCGCCTCCTGCGAAGTCGCCATCGAAACGCTTTACCTGAGCGCCGCCGGCTGGCACCACCCGGCCAGCGAGAAGAAGACGGCGGTGATCGACGATATCGACGGCATCGGCGACATCCTTTCCGCCATCACCACCGAAGGCAAGCTGCCGGCCATCATTTATCTCGGTATGTCGGAACTCACCGTGCGCGGCCGCAACGACGACACCGCCGCCTGGCGCAACGAAATCGAACGCGCCGGCGTCGGACTCTTCGCCTTCGCCAAGGCGGCCAGCCCGATCATCCGCGCCATGGGCGGCGAGGCTTCGGTCTGCGTCCTGACGCGCCAGAACAGCCCCGCCTGGGCCGCCGCTTCCGGGGTCGCCAAGGCGCTCGCCAAGGAATGGCCCAAGGCGCGCATCCGCACCGTGCGCCTGCTCGACCACATCGAAGACCTGGCGCCGCGCATGGTGCTCAAGGTTGCGACCTGGGGCCCGTCGGCGCACGACCTTCAACTGGTGCGCGACGGCGTCATCCGCCAGGTGCTGGTCAAGCAGCCGATCAATCAGGACATCGTCCGCACCCGTCGCCGCCATCCGCGCCTGACCAAGAACTCGGTCATCCTGCTGGTCGGCGGCGCCGTCGGCATCACCGCCGAGGCGAGCGTCATGCTCGCCCGCGAATACCACGCCCACATCGTCGCCACCGGCCGCACACCGATGCCGGAACAGTACCCGTACCAGGGCATCAACGACGACGCCAGCCTCAAGCGCATCCTTTTCGACGAGCTCAACCGCACCGAGCATGGCGACGTCGCCGCCAGCGTGCGCGAGGAGCACAAGCGAATCCGCCGGCAGCGCGAAATCTGGACGACGCGCGAACGCGTCGAGCGCGCCGGCGGCAAGTTCTCCTATTACCAGGTCGACGTTACCCAGTACGTGCCGCTGGCCGACACGCTGGCCAAGATCCGCGAGGAATGCGGGCCGATCCACGGCGTCATCCACGGTGCCGGCGTCATCGACGATTCCCTGCTGGAAAAGAAAACGGTCGAGGAATTCAAGGCGGTCTATTACACCAAGGCCATTTCCGTCTTCAATCTGGCGCTCGCCCTCTGGCACGATCCGCTGCGCTTCGTCTTTATGTTCTCGTCGCTCGCCTCTTTCGCCGGCACGCCGGGGCAGACTGACTACGTCGCCGCCAACGAGGTCATCAACGCCATGGCCAAGTTCTGGAACGCCCGCGTCCGCTACCCCGTGCGCTCGCTGCTCTGGTCGGTGTGGACCGAGACCGGACTCATCGCATCTTCCGCCGCCCAACGCCAGATGGCGCGCCTGGGCCTGGCCGGCATCAGCAACGAACAGGGGGTCAAGCTTCTGCACGACGAACTGGTGGCTGGGCCGAAGTTCGACGACTGGGTGCTGCTGACGCCGCAATCGACGCTGGACTACACCACCGGCGGCCGTACCTCGACCCAACAGATTCATCGGCACGGCACATGAGGGATGAACCGCAACCTCAGCTGGTGATCAGCGCCATGGCCGGGATGTTTCCCGGCGCCGCCGATCTCGACAGCAATCTCGACCAGTACTGGCAATCCATCCGGGCGGCGCGCGTCGCCCCCCTCACCGATCTCGGGCCGCGCTGGGGCGTGCCGCGCGACCGCTACCTCGCGGCCAAGCCGGGCGTGCCGGACACGACCTACGTCGATCACGCCTTCTGTCTGCCCGAGGACGCGGGGAAACAATACTCCGACCTGCCGGACCGTCAGG
>JAPUEC010000081.1:4932-18522 GCA_027492775.1 Rhodocyclaceae bacterium | reverse complement strand
AACGCCACGGCCCATTGGCACGCCGGTTGATGGATAGCCTGGGAAAAACGCCAAAACGCCCATGACTTCGCGGTAAAGCGCGTCCTTGAGCACGCCGTCTTCATGCCCGGCGTCGACGTTGGGGTTGTCGTTGACTTCCATGATGCAGCAGCGATTGCCGGCTTGCTTGATGTCGACCCCATAGAATCCGTCGCCGATCAGATTGGCCGCCTGCAGGGCGATCTCGAGCACTTCCTCGGGCGCCTCGCCGACCGCCAGCGCTTCCACCGCGCCCTCCTCAGGGCCGTCCTTGCCGTTGTGATCGATGATCTGCCAGTGCCCGGAGGCCATGTAGTATTTGCAGACAAAAATGACGCGGCGGTCGAGAATGCCGACTCGCCAGTCGAAATCGGTCGGCAGCCATTCCTGGGCGACGATGAGGTCCGAATTGGCGAGCAATTCGGCGACCTTGGCGCGCAACTCCGCCTCCGTCTCCACCTTCTCCACGCCCACCGAGAAAGCGCTGTCCGGCTGCTTGAGCACGCAGGGCAGGGCGAGCATTGGCAGGATCTGGTCGACATTGCCGCGATGGACCATGAGCGTGCGGGGGGTGGGGATGTTGTGCCGCGCCAGCAGTTCGGCGAGGTAGACCTTGTTGTTGCACTTTAGGATCGATGTCGGGTCGTCGATCACCTCCAGGCCTTCCGCTGCCGCGCGGCGCGAAAAGCGATAGGTGTAGTGATGGACGAAGGTGCTGTCGCGGATGAAGAGGGCGTCGAATTCGGGAAGCCGCCCATAATCGCTGGGCGTAATGAATTCAGTGTGCATCCCGCGTGCTTCCGCCGCCTCGGCGAATTTCCGCAGCGCCTCGGCGTTCGAGGGCTGGTTGCCGCCCTTGGGATTGTGCAGGATCGCCAGGTTGTAGCGCGGCGTGTTCTTCTGGCGGTTCGGCCCGCCGAAGTAGCGCGCCGCCGCTTCCAGCGCGAACTTGCGGTGCGCCTCAGGGATTTCATGCACGCCGATCAGCCGTATCGCCTGCGTTCGCCAGTTGGCGCCGCCATTGTCGCGTTCGAAGCGCACCTTGAACAAGGGCACTTGGAGAAGGCTGAAGAGCTGCTTGGTCAACACGTTGTAGCGCGGCGTGACGTTGAGCCCGAAATAAATACTCAACTCGAAGCGCGTGGATTTGAGATGCGCCAGCGTCTGGTCGACCAGTTCGGCGAGCTCGGCGGTGAGTACGCGGACGAGGTTCTGCGATTGCAAGTCCTCGATCGTGCCGGCGTGCGGCAAGGGCTTGTGCCCGCGCGCCTCGGCCAGCAGCGAAACATAATAGCCCTGGCTCTGGTAGCGATAGGAGCGGCAGAGATTGAAAACCCGCGCCGAGCGGTCTTCGCCGTAGGCGGGATCGGTCAGGTAGGTACGGGCGGGAACGACTTCCAGCCCCTCCGTTTCCAGTGGCCAGTCATCCGGATCATCCACAACCAGTAAGGTGCTCATCTTCTTTTTCCAGAATTCTTGCCGGGGTAGATCACCAGCAAATTGGCGTCGTGGGTGACGATGCCGAGCAGGACCGCGTTCAGCACACGGTCGAGCCTGATCCAGTATTCGCGGTTGGTCCCATAGGGGTGCGGTCCGTAAGGGTCCGAGACGAGCACCTTGCGCGCCGCGCGGTCGTAGCCGGAAATCACGACGAAATGGCCCGAGGGTGTGCCGCGCAGGTCGTCCGGAATGTCATAAGGCCCGAACTCTCGCGCCGTGCGGTAAAGGAAGGTGGAGCTCAGACCGGTGATGATCGGCACGCGGCGACGCAACAGCCCGCGCACCAGCGGCGGCGAGAGGTCGGTGAAGCGCAGGTTGCCGCCCAGCCGCAGGAATTCGAGATAAGCATCGGTCAGGAAAGGCAGGCGCGGGTCGTCCTTGAGGATGCGCTGCGCCATCAGGCGCTCGGCGATGTTCATGCGCCGGCGAAACCAGACGGGATCAAACACCGTCAGGTTGTAAGTGTAGATGGTGGCCTCGAAGCCGTGCATGAGCGCGTCGCACGCCAGGAACACCGCCAGGGTGCCACCCTGTTCGAGGGCGTGGGTGCGGGCGATGACGCTGTGCAGCGTCTCGTTCCTCCCCCAATAGCGGTAGAGGGCATGCAGGCAGGTTGGGCCGCAGGTGGTTTCCGTGGGTTGGTGCAGAATCTGCACCGGCAGGTGCATTGATACCGGGAGCATTTGAAGCGGTCATCGCCCATGTCGCGACGTCACACCGGGGCGCCGGGTGGCGGTTTGTTTAGGCCGCCGGGAAAGTTTCGCGCCCATCCTGTCGGCCGGTCTGGAAACCGCTATGGGCAGTTTTCATGCCCAAGGTGTTGTCACCATGGGGCGGTGATGGCGCAGAGGTTGGGTCGGCTGAAAGGCAAGGCGCTAGCGGGCGTTGCGGGAACAGGCCCTCCGAGCGCCGCAGAGGGCGGATCATCAGATTGGACTTGAGCCGAGTTTGTCGTTACAATGCGATTTGTGCGCTGCAACACACGCACGAATAAGCATCGCGAACCCATACAGTCACGACAAAGCATAACTGCCTTAGGCGCCGGATTTCACAGCGCGCCGTCCCGGCAAAGAGCTTTCTGCCGGATTCTCCCCCAAGAGTTTTCTCGCAATTTCGTTGGTTGGCGCTGCATTTTTGGCCTGCTCAGCAGGCACACCCGCGCTTTCACGCCTTGTCTGTGGCGTGCCGCGCCTATTGACGAAAGCACGACAATGAATTTCTCCGAACTCGGCCTGCACGCGGCCATTCTGCAAGCGCTCACCGAATCCGGCTATACCGAGCCGACGCCTGTCCAGGCGCAGGCCATCCCCGCCGCGCTCGAAGGGCGCGACCTCATGGTTTCCTCCCAAACCGGTTCCGGCAAGACGGCGGCTTTCATGCTGCCGGCGATCCACCGTTTCGCCACGACCGACCGCGAATCTGCCGCTTCCGGCAAGACGCCGAATCAGGAAAAGCAGAGCGCCAACGCCCGCGGCGAGCGTCCGCGCTTCCAGCCGGCCCGTCCGCGCATGCTCGTGCTGACCCCGACGCGCGAGCTGGCGATGCAGGTCACCGCCGCCACCGACAAGTACGGCACCCATGTCCGCCGCCTGCGCACGGTTTCCATCCTCGGCGGCATGCCTTATCCGAAGCAGTTGCAATTGCTCTCGCGCAATCCTGAAATTTTGGTCGCCACGCCCGGCCGGCTGATCGACCACCTCAATTCGCGCAAGATTGATTTCTCCAACCTCGAAATCCTGGTGCTCGACGAAGCCGACCGCATGCTCGACATGGGTTTCATCGAGGATATCGAACTCATCGTTGCTGCCACGCCGGCGGAGCGCCAGACCATGCTCTTCTCGGCCACGCTGGAAGGGCAGGTCGGCAAGCTCGCCGAACGCCTGACGCGTGATCCGCTGACCATCCGCATCGCCAGCGCCCAAACCAAGCACGAGAACATCGAACAGCGCATCCATTTCGTCGATGACATGGCGCACAAGAATCGCCTGCTCGACCACCTGCTGCGCGACGCCGAATTGCACCAGGCCCTGGTGTTTACCGCCACCAAGCGCAACGCCGACCAGATCGCCGACGAACTCTGCGAAGCCGGCTTCTCTGCTGCCGCCCTGCATGGCGACATGCAACAGCGCGCCCGTAACCGCACCCTCGACGACATGCGTCAAGGCAGAATCCGCATTCTTGTCGCCACCGACGTCGCCGCGCGCGGCCTCGACGTGCCGGGGATCACCCACGTTTTCAATTACGACCTGCCCAAATTTGCCGAGGATTACGTCCACCGCATCGGCCGTACCGGCCGCGCCGGACGCCTCGGCACCGCCGTCTCGCTCGTGCATCACTCCGACGGTATCCACGTCAAACGCATCGAGCGTTTCACGCGTCAGCCGATCGCCATCGGCGTGGTCGAAGGCCATGAACCGAAGCGGTCCGCTCCCGCCGAAAAGAAGCGCAAACCCGACGGCTGGAAATCCGGCCCGAGCAAGCGTTACGGCGACAGCGCCCGGCCGGAATGGCGCGGTAGCAAGCCGGCGACGGCGCATCGCGAAGGCGGTTATCGCCGTGACGGCGACAGCGCCGTCGCTGCACCGGCGAGCGCGCCCAGGCGTGAATGGCAAGCCGACAAGCCGGCTTTCTCCAGGGATGGCAAGCCGGGTGGCTTCAAGCGCGACGGCAAGCCCTCGGGTTTTTCGCGTGACGGCGCGCCTCGCCGCGAGAGCTACGGCGATCGCCCCCCGCGCAAGTCGGCCGGATTCGCCAAGCCCGTCAGCCGGGGTTGATCAGGGCGGCCTGAAACGCGGGCCGCAGTGAATCGTTGTAGCCAGGGTGTTCTGGCGGATCTGCCGCTAATTGAGAATACCCCCCAGCCAATCGGCATTTGTCATCCGGAGATCGGGTCATAAATGCCGATACTTCATTGGCAAGCCCGGCTACAATTCCCTGCATGATCTCCGAATTCTCCGACATGCGAGATGGGCCGCTCCGGGCGGCATGGGAGATTGCATTGCTTTCGCTGGTCGGCGCGTCATGACGGCGCCGCCCGACGAGCCCCGGAGCGCAGCTCAGGCTGCGCCAGGCGGCGCCGAGAGAAGACTCTTTCAGGTATCCCACTGGGCGGTGATGCCGGCCGTTTTCCGGATCGTGGTCATCTATGCCTTCGTGGCCGCCCTCTGGATTCTGTTCTCCGACCGGGCGGTGAGTTTCTTCTTCAAGGATCCGGCGCACATTACTCTGGTGAGCACCTTGAAGGGATGGTTTTTCGTGGCCATCACCTCGCTCATGCTGTTCGTGCTGTTGACCCGGTTCGCCTCGCGCCTCGTCGACGCGCCCACGGTCGAGAAGGCCGCGCCGCGTGCGCACCCGGGACGCATAGTCACCGTTTTCTTCCTTCTGGCGGTAACCATTGCCGTCATCGGCGCCATGGTTTATGAATCGATGGCCGATACCTTGCGCCAGCGCAAGAACGAAGAGCTGGCGACCATGGCCGATCTCAAGACACGCCAGGTCGAGAGCTGGCTGATGGAGCGCAAGACCGCGGCGCGGCAGATGGCGGAAGGGCTATTCTTCGTGGAGGCGGTGCGTCAATGGCAAAGGACCGGTGACCGCGCCCTGCGTCAGCGTTTGATGGATCGCCTTGAAAGCACTCGCCGCACGCATGCCTATGCCGCTGTCAACCTGCTGGATACGGAGGGCCATCTGCTGCTCCGTTCGACTTCCGCTTATCGGGTCGACGAAACGTTCGATGAGATTGTGGGTGAATCCGTCTCTAAGGTTGCCGGCAACGGCGAGCCCGCCGTCGTTGACCTGCACCGGCAGGGAAACAATGGCGCGATTCATATCGGGTTCATGGCCGCGGTCAGGGAACCGAGCTCGGCCGGTAAGCCGCTGGCGCTGATACTTCAAAGCGTTGACGCCGAAAAGCACCTGTTTCCCTTGATTCAGTCCCTGGGCGCCCAGGAAAGCACGGCCGAAACCATCATTTTCCGCCGTGACGGCGACAGCGTGACCTACCTCAGCAATCTTGGACGCCACAAGGATGCGGCGCTCAACCTCCAGCTTCCGCTGGATGGTACCGACCGCGTCGTGGCGCAGGTTGCGCGCCAAGGGCCGGGACTTTACCAGGGCCGGGATTACCGGAACACGCCGGTCCTCGCCGCCGCCCGCCAGGTCGGTGGCAGCGGCTGGTTCCTATTGACCAAGATCGACCAGGAAGAGGTGTATCGCGATGTCCGGCGGTTGGCGGCTGCGAGCGTGCTGCTCGTGGTGGCCGCCATTCTGGCAAGCGCGGCGCTGCTCGCGCTTTTCTGGCGCCAGCAGCAGCTCCGCCAGAAGCTCGCCCAGGCCAGGCAGGAAAGTTTCATCAACCGCCTGGAGGCGCGTTATCGGACCATCCTGATGAGTATCGGCGACGCCATCGTCACCACCGATGTGCGCGGGCGGGTCGAATTCATCAATCCCGTGGCCGAGCGGCTGACCGGTTGGCGGCAACCCGACATTGTCGGACGTTCCCTGGCCGAGACGCTCCCGCTAAGGAACGAACTGAGCGGCCAGCCCCTGGAAGATCCCGTCATTTGCGTCTTGCGTGAAGGTACGCTCGGCAGCCTGGCGAATTACGCCATCCTGGCGACGCGCGAGGGCGGCGAATGTCCGGTGGCGCATAGCGGGGCGCCGATCCACGACGAGAATGGCGAGATCATCGGCGTCGTTCTCGTTTTCCACGATCGCACCGATGAGCGTGCCGCCGCCCGGGCGTTGCGCGAGAGCGAGCAACGCTTCCGTGATATCGCCTCGGTTTCCGGCGACTGGATCTGGGAAGTGGATACCGAGGCACGCTACACCTTCGTTTCCGCCAATGTGCGCGGTCTTCTCGGCTTTGGCCCGGACGAAATTATCGGGCGCCTGCCGTTCGATCTCATGCCGCCCGACGAAGCCCGGCGAGTCGGCGGCATTTTCAAGCAGGTGTCCGAACGCCGGGAGGCGTTCCGCGATCTCGAGAACGTCACGCTGCATCGCGACGGCAGCTTGCGCCACGTGCTCACCAGCGGCGCGCCCATGTTCGACGGCGCCGGGAATTTCCGCGGCTATCGCGGTATCGACAAGGACATCAGCGAAAAGAAGCGTATCAACGAAGAACTGGAGCGCCATCGGCATCATCTGGCCGAATTGGTGTTTGAGCGGACGGCGCAACTGACGGAAGCCAATATCAAGGCGGAAGCCGCGAGCCGGGCGAAGAGCGCCTTTCTGGCCAACATGAGCCATGAAATCCGCACCCCGATGAACGCCATCATCGGCCTGGCGCACTTGCTGCGGCAGGGCGAGGTCTCGCTGCATCAGGAAGCGCGCCTGCGCCGGATCACCGATGCCGCCAATCATTTGCTCGCCTTGCTCAACGATATTCTCGATTTTTCGAAGATCGAGGCGGGGCGGCTGGTGCTCGAACAAAAGGATTTCACCCTCGACGAATTGCTAGACAACGCGGGCCAGAAACCTCGATTTCAAGATCGAGATCGCCGAGGACATGCCGGCGGTGCTGCGCGGCGACGCCACCCGCGTCCGCCAGGGATTGCTCAATTACCTCAGCAATGCCGTCAAATTTACCCATGAGGGCCGAATCATTCTCCGCGTGCGCCCGTTGGAGCGAAGGGACGGCGAAGTGCTGGTCCGTTTCGAAGTCGAGGATTCGGGCATCGGCATCCCGCCGGAGCAGCAAATCGATTTGTTCGGCGCCTTCGAGCAGGCCGACAGTTCCACCACCCGCAAATTCGGCGGCACCGGTCTGGGTCTGTCGATCACCCGCAACCTCGCCCGGCTGATGGGCGGGGAAGCGGGCTTGAGCAGCACCTTCGGCGTCGGCAGCCTGTTCTGGTTCACCGCCCGCCTGGGCGACCCGGGAACGCCGGTGACGGCGATCGCGCGGCACATCGGTGGCAAGATGGATGCCGAGTTGCAGAGGCGCCATGCCGGCGCCCGCATCCTGTTGGCCGAGGACAACGCGGTCAATCAGGAAGTGGCCGTGGAACTGCTTCGCCAGGTTGGCCTCGAGGTCGATGTGGCGGGCGATGGCGCCGAGGCGCTCGAGAAAATCGCCGTTGCCCGCTATGACCTCATCCTGATGGATGTCCAGATGCCGATCATGGACGGCATCGAGGCAACCCGGCGGATCAGGCAGATGCCTGCCGGCCGGACGATTCCCATCCTGGCGATGACGGCGAATGCCTTCGGCGAGGACCGCGAACGCTGTCTCCAGGCCGGGATGAACGATCACGTGGCCAAGCCCGTCGACCCGGATGCGCTCTATGCCGCCTTGCTGCACTGGCTCGCTCCGGGCGCCGCCGATCGACCGAATACCGTTCGCGCGCCCGCCGTCGAGCCAGCGGTGACGACGGGCGGGGAGGTTCTCGATCTGGATACCGCCCGCGGCCTCGCCAGCATGCGCGGGCGCAGCGCCGGCTACCTGCAGCTTCTCGGGCTCTTCGTCCAGAATCACCGTGACGACGAGCAGTGCTTGCGCCGCCTGCTCGCCGCGGGCGACAAGGCCGAAGCCCGGCATTTGGCGCATTCCCTCAAGGGTGTTGCCGGCTCCATCGGCGCGCTGCGGTTGCAGCGGGCGGCCGCCGGGCTGGAAGCGGCATTGGCGGCCGATGCCGCGGATACGGCCCTGGATGAAGCCGTCGCCGTGGTGACCGAGTGCCTGGCTGTCTTGTTGCCGAAAATTGAAGCGGCGCGGAGTGATTTAAGCGGTTCCTCCTCCGGCGCCGGTTAAAATCGCGGCGATGAACGACGAATTTTTCATGCGTGAAGCCATTTCCATGGCCCTCGCCGCCGAGTGCCTGGGAGAAGTCCCGGTGGGTGCGGTGGTAGTGAAGGATGGCGAAATCATCGGGCGGGGATTCAATTCACCGATCGGGGAGGCGGACCCCACCGCCCATGCCGAGATTTCTGCCCTGCGCGATGCGGCGCGCAAACTCGACAATTACCGGCTCCCCGATTGCGAACTGTTCGTGACCTTGGAGCCCTGCGCCATGTGCGCCGGCGCCATCATCCACGCCCGTATCGCCCGGGTGGTCTATGGGGCGCGCGATTACAAAACCGGCGTGCATGGAAGCGTCGTCGATCTCTTCGGCGTCGAGCGCCTCAATCACCACACGCGGGTCGAGGGCGGCATCCTGGCTGAGGAATGCGGGCAACTGCTCTCCAGTTTCTTCGCATCCCGGCGCAGTCTGCGCGGCCAATGAACATCGTTATTTCCATCGCCCGCCAAACCCTTGAGCTTTTTGCCCAAGGCCGCTTGATCAAGCGCTACCCGGTATCCACGGCCAGGGCCGGTGCCGGCGAGCAGCAAGGCAGCTACCAGACGCCGCGCGGACGGCATGTCATCCGCGCCAAGATCGGCGCCGGCGCCCCCATCAATGCGGTTTTCGTCGCCCGGCGCTTTACCGGAGAGGTGTGGTCGGCAGAGCTGGCCGAGGCGCATCCCCGCCGGGACTGGGTGCTCTCGCGCATCCTTTGGCTCTCAGGGTGCGAGCCGGGCAGGAACCGCCTGGGGGAGTGCGACACCATGCGCCGCTACATCTACATTCATGGAACGCCCGATACGGCGGTCCTGGGCGCGCCGGAATCGCATGGCTGCATCCGCATGAACAACGCAGATGTCATCGACCTTTTCGAGCGCGTGCCCATCCGCACGCCGGTCGATATCGTCGAGGCTTGAAGCCGGGATTTGCCTGCTGAAGGTTTTCGGCCCGGCGGCGCATGGAATTGCGCGGTCGACAGGCGCCTAGAAAGTCAGCGCCGTTGCGCCCAGGAACTTCGCTTCGGGGCCGAAGCGGCGTTCCTCGAAGGTCGAGCTTCCATTTCTGCCATATGCCAGCACGGTGGAAGCGCGCGTTCCATAATCCGGGGACTTGACGAAAATCGCGGAGAGCAGGCGTTCCCATTCGAGCGGAACGCCCGTGTTCGGCAGATCTTTGTCCGGGGCGATGCTGTCGTCGGCCAGGATGGCGAATAGCGCCTCGGTACGCGGCAGTTCGGCGAGAGCGGCGGAAAACCGCGCCTTGGCGGAAACCAGCTTCGGCCAGGGGGTATCCAGCAGATGGTTGGAAACCGCATAAATGCCTGGTGGCAGGGCGCGCGGGCGGCCGTCGCGGTTGGAACGGTACCAGAGCTCTTTCCCATCGCCGGCCAGGAGGTTGAAACCGGAATAGTCGCTGCCCACGATGCCTTCGATGTAGCTTCCCGCGCCGCCGGTGCCAATGAGGAAATCGCGGGGCAGGGCGCCGCGCGAGTAGCGTCCCTTGGGTCTTCCGGGTTCGCGCACGTTCGTTACCGTGGCGAAGCGGCCGGTTTCGGTGATCCCGAGCCAGGTGCCGCCGGCTTCGAGGTCACGCCCGCCGATGACCTGCGGCACCTCGGACCAATGCCCGGCATTGGCGCTCGCCCGGGAATAGAACTCGTCGCGGTTGGCGGCCACCACCAGGGAAAAATCGGGATGTGCCCGCCAGGCGACGAGGATCAGGCACACGGTTGCATTGCCTCGCGGAGTTGCGGCCGGTAACGCCGGATCAAGGATTGACCGCCGCTGCCGCGACTGCCGAGCCATCGGCGGCACCGAGCCGGGCGCTCGCCGCAAAGTTGGATTGGATCACCGCCAGCGCCGTGTATCCGCCTTTTGGCGAGGGTGCGCCGGAGACGATCTTGCCGATCGCCTGGTCGGGATTCTCCGGCGAATGCAGCTCGTCGCCCGCCGCCAGGGCGGCAGCGCACTCGACGCGATAAAGGTGGCGCTTGACCTTGCCCAGGTATTGCGTCCGGGCGACGATTTCCTGGCCCGGATAACAACCCTTATGGAAACTGACGCCGCCGATTTTCTCGAAATCGGCCATTTGCGGCACGAATTCCTCGCTGGTCGCGGCGGTTACGACGGGCAACGCCGCCACGATGTCCAGGTAGCGCCAGGCGGAAATCCCGACCGGGCGGGCGGTATTCGCCAGCTTGCGCCAGATTTCAGCGGCAGCGCCGGCCGGAACGGCAATCATGAAACGCCCGGATTCGATGCGGATGACCTTGATCTCGCCCGCCTCGGCCGTCGCCATCGCTTCCCAGGGCACCGGCAACCCGGCGACCGCAAGCACGGCGCCGGCTTCGGGTCCGGCGAGGCCGATCAAGGCGTGGGAGTCGGTAAGATCGTTGATCGTCACCTTGGAACGCAGCACATACATGCGCAGCCGCTTGAGCACGGGTGCCACCAGCTCGGCGGCGAGGGCGAGGCGCAGCGCCTCGTTTTGCTGCCAGGCGATGAAGCTTGCGAGCATGCGTCCCTTGGCGGTGCACCAGGCGCTGTGCTGCGCCTTGTCCGGGGCGAGATGATTGATGTCGCTGGTGAGCTGGTTGTGCAGGAATACCCGTGCCTCTTCGCCGCCGCATTCGACGATGCCAAGGTGGGTTAACGGCGACATGACGGTAGCGGTGGTGGTCGCCTGCAACTCGCTCGGGGCATCGCCAAAGTCGAGCACTTCCGGGCGGTCGGCATGAAAGCGCGCGCCCTGCGAGAGAAGAAAACTCTGCCAGTTCGGGTTCATTTGAGGAAATCTCGGAGTTTTTGATAGGACCGTGGCGATTATAATGCGCCTTCTAATCCCAGACTCGACCGGATTCTCCAAGTTCCCGTGCGCCTATTCCGCTCCCTTCTTTTATTCGTTCTCGTCATTCTCTTCAGCGTTGCGGGATTTGCCTATTGGTGGGCCAACACTCCGGTGTCGCTGCGAAGCACGCCCGTGGAATTCCGCATTCTGCCCGGTAACGGCCTGCGCGCTATCGCCGGCCAAGTGCAGGAAGCGGGAATCGAGGTCCAGCCAACGCTCCTGGTCGCCCTTGGGCGGTTGCTTGGCGCCGAGCGCTCGATCAAGGCCGGCAGCTATGCCGTGACCACCGGCGTGACGCCCTGGGGCTTGTTGCGCAAGCTCACCAGCGGTGACGTCTCCCAGGCCGAAATCAAGCTGGTGGAGGGCTGGACTTTCCGTCAATGGCGCGAACGCCTCGATGCCCATCCGGATTTGGCGCACGATACGCGCGGCGTGAGCGAAGCGGAAATCTTGCGGCGCCTGGGCGTCGAAGCGCCCCGGCTGGAGGGGCTGCTGTTTCCCGATACCTACCTTTTCGACAAACACTCCAGCGATCTCGAAGTTTTGGCGCGCGCTCATCGGGCGGCCAAGCGCCGCCTGGAAAGCGAGTGGAATCAGCGCGCCAGCGGTTTACCGTACCGCTCTCCTTACGAGGCGCTGATCATGGCTTCGATCGTCGAAAAGGAAACCGGCAAGGAAGCGGATCGGGGGCTGGTCGCCGCCGTCTTCATCAACCGGCTCAAGGTCGGCATGCTGTTGCAGACCGATCCGACGGTGATCTACGGGATGGGCGAACGTTTCGACGGCAACTTGCGCAAGCGCGATCTTCAGACCGACTCGCCCTACAACACTTATCTCCGTCCCGGCTTGCCGCCGACGCCCATCGCCATGCCGGGCGTGGCCTCGCTCCGCGCAGCGCTGCATCCGGCGCAAAGCAACGCCGTCTATTTCGTCGCCAAGGGCGATGGCAGCAGCCATTTCTCGGCAACCCTGGAAGAACACAATCGGGCGGTCAACCGCTATCAGAGAGGCATTCAGTGAGAGGAAAATTCATTACCCTCGAAGGCATCGACGGCGCCGGCAAAAGCAGCCACGTCGAATGGCTGGCCGACTGGCTGAGGGCGCGTGGCAAGACCGTGCGGCTGACGCGGGAGCCGGGCGGCACCGCCCTGGGCGAAAGACTGCGCGAATGCCTGTTGTCGGAATCCATGCACCTGGAGACTGAAACGCTCCTGATGTTCGCGGCCCGCCGGGAACACATCGCCGAGGTGATCGAACCGGCGCTGGCGCGCGGGGAATGGGTGATTTGCGACCGTTTCACCGATGCGACCTGGGCCTACCAGGGCGGCGGGCGTGGTCTCGACCATGGCAAACTGGCCATTCTGGAGCAATGGGTGCATGGCTACCTGCAACCCGATCTGACCCTGCTTTTCGATCTGCCGCTGGAAGTGGCGCGGGAGCGTATCGCGCTGGCCGAACGCCATCTCGACCGCTTCGAGCAGGAAAGGGCGGATTTCCACGAGCGCGTTCGCCGCGCCTATCTCGATCGCGCCGCGAGCCAACCGCGCCGGATCGCGGTCATTCATGCTGAACAATCGCTGGAAGAAATTCGTAAATCACTCGAAGAAATTGTTTTAATATATTGTTTCTGAAATTAAAAACACCGTATTCCGACCTGCGATGTGGTGCCGGGCGCGACTGCTACGCCAGAGCTTCGAACGCGCATGGTGCTGAGCACAAGGTCCTCAGAGGCTATGATGTCGGCTCCGCCCCCCCTTTCTTCGCCGGCCACTTGAATGACCCACTTTCGCTCCGATGATTGATTTCCAGCGTCTTCACGCCCCGGTATGGCGGAGCTTGCAGGCCCGGCGGCCTCGCCTCCCTCATGCGCTGCTGCTCACGGGGCAGCGCGGGCTCGGAAAACTCGATTTGGCGCGCGCCTTTGTCGCCGGGTTGCTTTGCGAGCAGCCGAGGACGGACGGGCTCGCCTGCGGCAGTTGCCTGGCTTGCGGTTGGCAGGCGCAGGGCAACCACCCGGATTTCCGCCTGCTGCAACCCGATGCGGCGGGCGAAGCCGAGGGCGAGCAGGAAGAAGGGAAAAAGAAGGCGAGTCAACAGATCACCATCGATCAGGTGCGGGCGCTGGATGAATTCCTGAATGTCGGTACGCACCGCGCCGGGCTGCGGATTGTCTTGCTGGCGCCGGCCGAGGCAATGAACCGTGCAACCGCGAATGCGCTTCTAAAATCACTCGAAGAACCGCCGCCAAGTACATTGTTTCTATTGGTTTCAAATGAACCGATGCGCTTGCTTCCGACCATCCGTAGCCGCTGCCAGGTGATGGCAGTTCCTCTGCCCGACGGCGAGACTGCGCTGGCGGCGCTTCGCGGCGAGGGCGTTGCGGACCCGGAACAGTGGCTTGCTTTGGCTGGCGGGGCGCCAATGCTCGCGAGCCAGA
>JAPUEC010000081.1:0-4914 GCA_027492775.1 Rhodocyclaceae bacterium | reverse complement strand
GTTGGCGCAAGCCGGTCAGGGGGCGTGGCTGGAGGAACTGATCCGGCAATTGTCCGGCGCCGCGAAGCTGGATGCGCTGGCGGCGGCGAGCGCCATGGACAAGTTGCTCCGCGACAGCAAGGGTCGCCTCAACCTGCGGCAGGTGGTCGAGTGGTCCCAAAAATGGGCAGTTGACCTGGCCTTGGCGCGAAATGATTTGCCAGTGCGATATTTTGTCCGCCAAAACGCTACAATAGGCCGCATTGTCAAAGAGGTACCCGAAACGCGGCTTCTGCGTTTTCACCGTCGGCTGCTGGAATGCCGGCGCGAAGTGGAACAGCCATTGAATGCGCGTCTGTTTCTGGAAGAGTTTTTCTTCAACTATCGAGCCTTGTTTGTGAACTGATGAGCGAAGCCAAGCCAGCCATTCCGCCGCGCCCGAGCGTCCTTTCGCTCAACATCAATTCAAAATCGGCGCTTTATGCCGCCTATATGCCACATTTGAAAAATGGCGGCATTTTCATTCCCACCACGCGCGGCTACAACATCGGCGATGAAGTCTTCATGCTGCTCGCGCTCATGGAAGACCCGGCCAAGCTGCCCATCGCCGGCCAAGTCGTGTGGCTGACGCCGCCGGGCGCTCAGGGCGGGCGGGCGCAGGGGATCGGCGTTCATTTCAACGCCGATGAAAGCGGTGTTGAAGCCAAGCGCAAGATCGAAGGCCTGCTTGGCGGCGTCCTGCAATCGCAGCGGCCGACGCATACGCTCTAGGGTGTGTTCTCAATTGGCGAATGGTCGCGCGAGGATTTGGCGGGTTGCAGGGCAAGGCGCTCGCGAGCGCGGTGTAGTCATTCTACATAAGCGAGCGGCAACGCCGCCCAGCGGCCTGCCAAGTCCTCGCCTTACAGGTTCTGCCGGTGTGCGATGCCGGCGTTGTTGCGCGTCTTGCGAAGGGAATGACCATTCGCGGCAACGCGCGCCTAGCCGGCTCCGCACACCGGCAGAACGCGATCCACTCGCCAATTGAAAACACACCCTAGCCTCCGGCGTTCCATGCTGGTCGATTCCCATTGCCATCTTGATTTTCCGGATTTTGCCGAACGCCTGCCGGAGTTGCTGGCGGCGATGGCGCAGAATCAGGTCGGTGTCGCTGTCTGCATCGGCGTAACCCTCGAGGATTTCCCAGGCGTCCTGGCATTGGCGGAAGCGCATGAGCACCTCTATGCCACGGTTGGCGTCCACCCGGAGTACACCGATCGTGAAGAACCGGATGTCGAGCGGCTCGTCCGTCTGGCCGGGCATCAAAAGGTCATCGCTATTGGCGAAACCGGTCTCGACTATCACTGGCAAAAGGATCGGCCGGAATGGCAGCGCGAGCGTTTCCGCATCCACATTCGCGCCGCGCGGGCATCCGGACTGCCGCTGGTGATTCATACCCGCGATGCCGCCGACGACACGCTGCGTCTGATGCGCGAGGAGGGCGCCGATACTGTCGGCGGCGTCATGCATTGCTTCACCGAAAACTGGGAAGTGGCCCGGCAGGCGCTCGATCTCGGTTTCTATATTTCCTTCTCGGGCATCGTCACCTTCAAGAACGCGACCGCGATCAAGGAAGTGGCCCAGCGGGCACCATTGGATCGAATCCTGGTCGAAACCGACGCGCCTTATCTCGCGCCGGTGCCGTTTCGGGGCAAGCTCAACCAGCCGGCGAATGTTTTGCATGTGGCAGAGGAAATCGCACGCTTGCGTGGCATGGAACTCCAGGCCGTGGCCGAAGCGACGACTGCCAATTTCTTCAACCTGTTCCGGCGGGCGGTACACCCGATGACATCATGAAAAAATTGCTGCTGATAATCCTCTTCGCGACAGCGGCCGGCATGGCGCGGGCCGACACCTACGATGACGTGATGCGCGCCGTCAAAGGCGGCAACGCCGGCGACCTGGCGGCGCTGCTCCAGCGCGGCGTCGATGCCGACACCACGGACCCCGAAGGGAATACGCTGCTCATGATGGCGGTGCAGGGCGGCAACGAGGAACTGGTCGATCTGTTGCTGGCGCAGCGTCCCAAGGTGAATGCGCGCAACAGCGCGGGCGACAGCGCCTTGCGGCTGGCCGCTTTCGACGGCAAGGCGTCGATGGTCAAAAAGCTGGTGATCGCCGGCGCGCGCGTCAATACGCCAGGATGGACGCCCCTGATTTATGCCGCCTTCAATGGTCATGCCGATGTGGTGCGCTACCTCGCGCAAATGGGCGCCGACGTCAATGCCGCCAGCGAAAACGGCAGCACGGCGCTCATGGTTGCGGCCAGGAACGGCCATACCGAGGTCGTGCGCTTGCTGCTCGCGGCGCGGGCGGACCCGAACCGCGCGAACGAAAATGGCGAGACCGCCCTGGATCTCGCCATGAAATCGCGTAACGAGCCCATTACCACCCTGCTGCGCAGCGCCGGCGCGCGAGCCGGCAAGGCTGGCTGATTCGTCGGCGCGGTGGTGCTCTGCATGGAACCGCGCATCAGCCTCATCACCCTGGGCGTTGCCGACCTGGAGCGCGCCACCCGGTTTTACGCCGACTGCCTCCGCCTTCCCCGAATCGAAACCCCGCCGTCGGTAACGTTCTTTGAACTCGGGACGCTCTGGCTTGCCCTTTGGCCGCGCGAAAACCTTGCCGCCGATGCCGATGTTTCCGTTGAAGGATCAGGGTTCAGAAGTTTTTCGCTGGCACACAATGTACGCTCACCCGCCGAGGTCGATGCGCTTCTGACCCAGGCCGAATCCTTTGGCGCGCGTATCGTCAGGGCAGGCAGGGCGACAGAATGGGGCGGCTATGCCGGCTACTTTGCCGATCCCGACGGGTTCCTGTGGGAGATCGCCCACAATCCCGCTTTTCCGCATGTTTGAGCGAGCAAAAAAAAGCCGCCCATCGGGGCGGCAACCGTGTGATCACGAGGAAAACTACGGAGAGTAAAACGCGTTGCTGAACGTATTTTGCAAGATGAAACTGTCAGCAGACTGACGGTGCCTGAAATGGTTCCGCTGCGGAGTGCGTTTCTCCACGCGGATTCCCGAGGAATGGAGCAGATGGAAAGAATCTGGCTGAAAGGCTATCCCGAAGGCGTGCCGGCGGATATTGACCCGGACAGCATGCGGTCGGTGGTTGCGGTCTTCGAGGGGGCTTGCCGCCGCTACGGCGAAAAGGTGGCCTTCATCTGCATGGGAAAGACGCTGACCTACGCCGAACTCGACGCCGCGTCAAAAAAGTTCGGTGGCTGGCTGCAGTCGGAAGGGTTCACGCCCGGGACGCGGATCGCCCTGATGATGCCCAATGTCCTTCAGTACCCGATTGCCTTGTTCGGCGCCTTGCGCGCCGGTTGCGTCGTGGTGAGCTGCAATCCGCTCTACACGCCGCGGGAGCTGGAGTATCAGTTGCAGGATGCGGGGGCCGAAGCCGTGGTTGTTCTGGAAAACTTCGCCCATACCGTCGAACGCGTATTGCAGGCGACGCGCGTTCGCAAGGTGGTAGTCACGTCGATGGGCGAAATTCTCGGGCCGCTCAAGGGCGCGCTGGTCAACTTGGTGGTGCGGCATGTGAAGAAGCTGGTGCCGCATTGGTCCTTGCCTGGCGCCCTCAATTTCGCTGAAGTGCTGGAAGCGGGCGAACGCCATGGAATGGCCGCGGTGACCGTCAGCGGCGAGGACATCGCTTTCCTCCAATACACCGGCGGCACGACCGGGGTCACCAAGGGTGCGGTGCTCACGCATCGCAACATCTGCGCCAATGTCGCCCAGGCGCAGGTGTGGATCAAATCGGCGTTGCGCGAGGGCGAGGAACTGGTGGTCACGGCCTTGCCGCTCTATCACGTCTTCGCGCTGACCGCGAATTGCCTCACCTTCCTGCTCATTGGCGCGCGCAATCTGCTCATCGTCAATCCGCGCGACACCTCCGGCTTCGTCAAGGAGTTGGGACGCTATCCGTTTACCGTCATCACCGGGGTCAATACCTTATTCATCGCCTTGCTCAACCATCCGGGGTTCGCCCGGCTGGATTTTTCCAACCTGCGGCTTACCTTGGGCGGCGGCATGGCGGTCCAGGACGCGGTGGCAAGGCAGTGGAAGGCGGTGACCGGAAACGCCATGCTGCAAGCCTATGGGCTGACAGAATCCTCGCCCGGGGTGACGCTCGCGCCGCTCGAGATGCAGGAATTCAACGGCTCCATCGGGTTGCCGTTGCCGTCCACCGAAATCTCGATTCGCGACGAAGCCGACCGCGAACTCGGCATTGGCGAGATCGGGGAAATCTGCGTGCGCGGGCCGCAAGTGATGCGGGAATATTGGCAACGGCCGGAGGAAACCGCCATCGTCATGAATGGCGACGGTTTTCTCCGCACCGGCGACATCGGCTACATCGACGAAAATGGCTTCGTGTTCTTTGTCGATCGCAAGAAGGACACCATCGTTGTCTCGGGATTCAATGTCTATCCCAACGAAATCGAGGACATGCTGGCCCTGCATCCGGGCATCCGCGAGGCGGCGGCGATCGGCATTCCAGACGAAAAATCGGGGGAAGCGGTCAAGGCCTTCGTCGTTCGGCGCGATCCGGACCTGACGGCCGATGAGGTTATCCAATACTGTCGCGGGCATCTCACCGGTTACAAGGTGCCGCGCCAGGTCGAATTCCGCGATGAACTGCCCCACACCAACGTCGGCAAGATTCTACGCCGTGCGCTCCGCGAAGAGCAAAGGGCGGCGTAGGACGCGGTGCCATCGGAGATGCGCTGGAACGTGTTCGGTATCAGCCGATGGACTGCGGTGAGGCGGCAGGGGAGGCATGCAAAACCGAGCAACGCCGCAGACGCCGACTGCCGGCGCTGGTCGGGAATGCGTCCTAGGGCGTGTTCACAATCAGGCGACGGTTGCGCGAGGGGTAGGCAGGCTGCAG
>JAPUEC010000080.1 GCA_027492775.1 Rhodocyclaceae bacterium | reverse complement strand
TCGGCATCATTGCGCCCGGTCATCTGTCGCGCCAAGGCCAAGGCGCTGTCGAGATCGAAAGCCGGCGCGAACTCGCGGTGTTCCAACCGACGGTCGTAAACCGGGCGGAATTTGGCGATGGTATCGAGGATAGGGTTGCAGGCGTTACGTCCGAGGCCGCAATTGCTCGTCGTGGACAACAACCGGTTCATTTTCTCGATTTCCGCAAAGTCGTAAGGGCTGCCATGACCCGCCGCCAGCTTGTCCATCAGGCGCGCCAGCAGCGTCGTCCCGACCCGACAAGGCGTGCAGAAACCGCAACTTTCCTGAGCGAAGAAATGGATGAAGTTGCGCGCCACTTCGAACAGATCGCGGCTTTGATCGAAGACCATGAAGGCGCCGGAGGTGGGCACATCCTCGAAACCGATCACGCGCGTGAATTCTTCGGCGCTCAGCAAGGTTCCCGAGGCACCGCCCACTTGCACCGCCTGCGGATCGCGGGCGCCGCAATCGGCCAGGATCTGGGCAATGGAAACGCCGAACGGGTATTCATAAACGCCCGGACGCTCGCAATCGCCGGAAACGGAATGAATGCGGGTGCCCGCCGATTGCGCGGTCCCGACCCTGGCGTGGGCGTCGGCGCCGATAACCATGATCATCGCAATCGCGGCATAGGTCTCGACGTTGCAGACGATCGTCGGTTGGCCGCGGTAGCCGTTGGTGGTCGGGAAAGGCGGCCGGTTGCGCGGCGTGCTGCGCTTTCCCTCGAGCGATTCGAGCAACGCCGTCTCCTCGCCGCAGATATAGCCGCCGGCGCCGACATGAATTTCAATATCGAACTCCATCGCCATTCCAGCAACGCCACTACCGAGCAAATTCTGCTGGCGACGCTCTTCCAGTGTGACCTCCAGCTCCGGCTTCAAATAGGCGTACTCGCCGCGCAGGTGGAGAATTCCTTTCTTCGCGCCAATCGCCATGGCGGCGACGGTCATGCCTTCGAACACCTGGTCGGCATAGCCCGTTAATAGCACGCGATCCTTGAAGGTGCCGGGTTCGCTCTCGTTGCCGTTGCATACGACGACCCGTTGCTGTCCCTCATGCAAAGATGCGTTGCGGCAGTTCTCGAATTTTTGAGCAATGAGCGCACCTGCGCCGCTGTGCCCGCGCAGGCCGGAGCGCCTGATTTCCTCGGTGAGGATGACGGCGCCCGCGGGGCTCCCGGCAGCCGTGTCCATCCGTGCGCGCGCTGCCTCAATCGCCGCACCGGCGAGAATGTCGCCGCCCAGAAGAAGATCCTTGCGCCGGATATTGTTTTCCACCCTGAACAGTTCGATCGGCCATTGTTGCAGCGGCACCTGATCCCGCACCAAATCGCAAATCTCGTCGATGCGCTGTTCAGTCAATGCCGGAATGGCACGGCCATTGACCAGCAGCGCCGGACCCTGGTCGCAGAGGCCGGTACAGGACATCGTATCCGCGCTGACCAGACCATCTTCCGAAACCTTGCCCTTTTCGATCCAGAGATTGCTGCACAGGCGCACCAGCAATTCGCCGCTGCCCTGCATGCGGTCGGTAAGATTGTCCGAGAACAGCAAGCGATAGCGTCCGCGTGGCTGCAAGTGCAGAAAAGGATAGAACCCCGCAACGCCCTCGATCTTGGTCCGGGGGATTTTCAACGCGGCTTGCAGGCGGTCGACGACCTCCGGTGAAATCCAGTCGGTGACTGCCTGTATTTCGCGCAGGATCTGGAGCAGATAGCCGGGATCGCACCCGTATCGCGAAACGACGTCCTCCACGATGCCATCGACGCATCCACTACGTTTATCGCTCATCGTCTTGAACCACACTCCCTTTAATCGAGACACGGATGTCAGGCGTCGCCGTCGAACCGGCGCCCCGGCGGCGCTACATTGTCATGCGGCCGCTTGACCGGTTTTTTCACGCGAATTATGCTGGGCCGGAAAACGTGCCCCTTGACTTGGATCAAGCGCGCAAGAGTTGTCCGAGCACGAACGAATTCGCAGCGAAAAGCTTCGAACCAGCCTTTTAACCGTCGCCCGCCGCGCGATCTGCGGACGGGGGATATTGCATTTATAATCCATCGCGACAATCCAGTTCCCGCCCAGGAGGCATCATGCAACAAGAGCGCTACCTCGTTAATAAAACCTTCGGAGAAATCAAGATCGGTGATTCATCGACCTTGCAGCGAACGCTAAAACCGGAGGACGTCAAGGTGTTCGCTGTCATGACGGGTGACGTCAACCCGGCCGTGATCGATCCCAGTTTTTCCAGCAGCGGCATGCTGCGCGAGGTTATCGCTCACGGCATGTGGAGCGGCTCCCTGATTTCGACGGTTCTCGGCACCCAGTTTCCCGGCCCGGGCACCATCCTGGTTGACCAGTCGCTGCATTTCTCCCGGCCCGTCACCATCGGCGACACCATCACCATCACAGTGACCGCCAAGCAGAAGTTCGACCATAACAAGCACATCATTTTCGACTGCGTCTGCGTCAATCAGGACGGCCTGCAGGTCGTCTATGGCACCGCCGAGGTGCTGGCGCCAACGGAAAAGATCGAGCGCCTGCAACAGGTCGACCTGCCCGAGATCCGCATCGACGACAAGCATGATCGCCTCAGCAGGCTGCTGGCCCGCGCCAAGGGGCTGGAGCCGGTCACGGTCGCCGTCGCCCATCCCTGCGACCGTGAATCGCTGCGCGGCCCGGTGCTGGCTTTCCAGGCCGGTATCATCGAGCCCATCCTGGTCGGTCCGGAAGACAAGATCCGCGCCGTGGCTGAGGAAAACGGGCTCGACATTTCCGGCATTCGCGTCGTCAATGCCGCGCACAGTCACGATTCCGCCGCCATCGCTGTCTCCCTCGTCCGCAGCGGCGATGCCGAGGCGTTGATGAAGGGCAGCCTGCACACCGACGAACTGCTCGCGGAAGTCATCTCCCGCGCCAACGGCCTGCGCACTTCGCGTCGCATCAGCCATGTGTTCGTGATGGATGTGCCGACCTACCCGCGTCCGCTTCTCATCACCGATGCCGCGGTCAATATCGCCCCGACTCTGGAGGAAAAGGTCGACATCATCCAGAACGCCATCGAACTCGCGCATGCGCTCGGTATCCCCGAGCCGAAGGTGGCAATCCTCTCCGCCGTCGAGACCGTGAACCCAAAAATCCAGTCCACGCTCGACGCCGCCGCGCTCTGCAAGATGGCCGACCGCGGCCAGATCAAGGGCGGATTGCTGGACGGCCCCCTGGCCTTCGACAATGCCGTTTCCATCGTTGCCGCCAAGACCAAGGGCATCAAGTCGGCGGTGGCCGGTCAAGCCGAAATCCTCATGGTTCCGAACCTGGAATGCGGCAACATGGTGGCCAAGCAGCTCGAATACCTCGCCAACGCCCTCACGGCGGGCATCGTGCTCGGCACCAAGGTCCCCATCATCCTGACCAGCCGCGCCGATACCGCGGAAACCCGCATCGCCTCGTGCGTCATTGCTTCATTGGTCGCCCATTACAAGCGCTCCCAGGGCACCTGAACGGCAACGGCTTGCAGCATGCAGCATGCTGACCGGGCGGAAACGCCCGGTTTTTTTTCGTCCAGCGCAAATCTTTCGCCCTGACGGTAGCAAGGTATTGCAGCAGCGTGCCCGCGCTCTGCTAGAATCGTTACCTTATGTCACAGTCTGTCACAGAGCGCTTATAAGGAGATGGTATGAACCAGAACTCGCGCCGTATCAGCATTGGTGGTCTGCTAGGGGGAATTTTTCTTTGTGCCGCTGGCCTTTTCGCCGGGCTTCCGGCTTCGGCGCAAGTCGTGGTCGGGCAGGTGGTGCCGCTGAGCGGCGTGCTCGCGACCACCGGGCAGCAAATGGCCCTGGGGCCGAAAATCTGGTTTGACTATGTGAACGATCATGGCGGCGTCAATGGGCAAAAAATCCGCCATGTGGTGGTGGACGACGGCTGGGTGCTCGAGCGGACCGTCAATGAAACCAAGGCGCTGATCGAGAAAGAGAAGCCGGCCGCCCTCATTGCCTACGCCGGCACCGGCAATATCAACGAACTCCTGAAACAGAAGATTCTAGAGAAGGCCAGCATGCCGCTGGTCGCGCCTTACACCGGCGGCGAACCGCTGCGTACGCCCTTCAATCCCTGGATTTTCCACATTCGCGCCAGCTACGGCGACGAGACGGCGCACATGGTCGATCACCTGGCGACGCTCGGCATCAAGAAGGTGGCCGTCTTCTTCCAGGATGACCCGTTTGGACGCTCCGGCCTGGCCGGCGTCGAGACCGCCGCCGCCAAGCAGGGCGTTCAGATCGTCGCCCGCGCCGGCTATGAGCGCAATACCGCCAATGTCGCCGAAGCGATCAAGCAGGTGGCCGCCGCCAAGCCGAGCGCCGTCATCATGGTCGGCATCAACAAGTCCATCGGCGCCTTCATCAAGGGCTACCGCGAAGCCGGCGGCACGGGAATGCTGTTCAGCATCTCCGTCGTCGATCCCGGCGAACTGGTGGCAATTGCCGGTATCAACAACGTGCGCGGCCTCGCCATCACCCAGCCCGTGCCTTTCCCCTATGGCGGCGTTTCGCCGCTGGTCAAGGAATTCAACGAGGTCTTCAAGAAATACGCGCCCAAGGACGCGGCCATCACCTACACGGTTTTCGAGGAATATATCGGCGCCAAGGTCCTGGTCGAAGGCCTCAAACGCGCGGGCAAGAATCCAACCCCCGACAAGGTGGTCCAGAGCCTCGCTTCACTCGGCCGCTTGGACCTGGGCGGTTTCGTCGTCAATTTCTCGCCGGAGAATCGGATCGGATCGCGGTACGTCGACATCGTCGTCGTCGGCGCGGAAGGACGACTACTCAAGTAATTCCCACAGGGACGTTTCAAGCCGCTTTAGACGGCCCTTATATACATTTTGACTATGGAAAAAACACAGGAGATTTTCAGAGATGAGCAAGAGTTCAGCATCCAAAACGAGTAAAGTCGTTTCGGCCGCGGAAGCAGTGCGGCATGTTCGCGATGGCGACACCGTCGCTACCTGCGGATTCGTGGGTATCGGGTTCCCGGAAAACCTCGCCGTCGCGCTCGAAAAGCGTTTTCTCGGCGAAGATCCGCAGGCCGAGGCGGGAACACCGCGCAATCTGACGCTGGTTTACGCCGCCGGCCAGGGCGACGGCAAAGAGCGCGGTCTCAACCACTTCGGTCATGAAGGCATGGTCAAGCGGGTTGTCGGGGGCCACTGGGGCTTGGTGCCCAAGCTGCAAAAACTGGCCGTCGAAAACAAGATCGAGGCTTACAACCTGCCGCAGGGCGTAATTTCCCACCTTTTCCGCGACATCGCCGGCGGCAAGCCGGCCCAAATGTCCCGCATTGGCCTCGGCACCTTCGTCGATCCGCGTTTTGGCGGCGGCAAGATCAACAGCTGCACCAAGGAAGACCTGGTGACGCTCACCGAATATGAAGGCAAGGAATACCTGCTCTACAAGGCCTTCCCGGTCAATGTCGCGCTCATCCGCGGCACCACCGCCGATCCCGACGGCAACGTCACCATGGAAAAAGAGGCGTTGACCCTTGAATCCCTGGCCGCCGCCACCGCCGCCCATAATTCCGGGGGCATCGTCATCGTCCAGGTCGAACGCATTGCCGAGCGCGGCACGCTCAACCCGCGTCAGGTCAAGGTGCCGGGCATCCTGATCGACTACGTGGTCGTCGCCGAAAAGCCGGAATATCACATGCAGACGTTCGCCGAGCAGTACAACCCGGCTTATTCCGGTGAAGTGAAGGTGCCGCTCTCCTCCATCAACGCCATGGAAATGAGCGAGCGCAAGATCATCGCGCGTCGCGCCGCCTTCGAATTGACGGTGGGCAGTATCGTCAACCTCGGCATCGGCATGCCGGAAGGCGTGGCATCGGTGGCCGCCGAGGAAGGCATTGCCGACCTGATGACATTGACGGCGGAACCTGGCGTCGTGGGCGGCGTTCCCGCAGGCGGTCTCAGTTTCGGCGCCGCCACCAACGCCCAGGCGATCCTGGATCAACCTTACCAGTTCGACTTCTACGATGGTGGCGGCCTCGACATGACCGTTCTGGGCCTCGCCCAGGCGGACAAGGAAGGCAACCTCAACGTCAGCAAGTTCGGCCCCCGTCTCGCGGGCGCTGGCGGCTTCATCAACATCAGTCAGAACGCCAAGAAGGTCGTCTTCGTCGGCACCTTTACCGCTGGTGATCTCGAAGTCGCGGTCGACAACGGCAAGTTGAAGATCATCAAGGAAGGCAACGTCAAGAAGTTCATCGACCAGGTCGAGCACCGCACCTTTGGCGGGCAGTACGCCGCCAGCGTCGGGCTCTATGTTCTGTACGTGACCGAGCGTTGTGTGTTCAAACTGGTGAAGGAAGGCCTCGAACTGATCGAAATCGCCCCGGGCGTCGATCTGGAAAAGGACATCCTTGCCCACATGACCTTCAAGCCCATCATCAGCCCGAACCTGAAGACCATGGACGCCCGGATCTTCACGAACGCACCGATGAGTCTGCGTGGGGATATTGCCTAAGATCACGTCGATCAAAAACGATCGGATCGGTTTCTTGACCATTTCGAACGTCATGGCAATGAAAGCGCGCGGCGGCAACGCCGTGCGCTTTTTGTCTATGAGGGCCTGTTCATATTCAGCGGATGGGTCGTCCGCCGAATGTGAACAGGCCCTAGCAACAGAAAAACACGAGGTCGCGATTCAGATCAAAAGGCACAGCCTCGACCAGCGTGTATATTGGCTGGCGAAGTTGCGAAAATCCGCATCAGGCCGCGTTCTCAGGCGAGGTTGACTGCCATTCGCCGACGGCGCCAAGGGCGCATCTCTAACGGGGAAAAATTATGTACTTGAACATTGCTGGACTCATCCTGACCGCCGTGGCGGCTTTGTTCCAATTCGTTTTTTCATTGCCATGGCTTTCCGGGATTGCGCTCCTCGGCGCGGCCGGGGTGTTCGTCGGCGGATGGCTGCGCGATCGCACGCTCGCCAAGGAAATCGAAAAACTCGCCGACAATTTCGGACGCTCGCGTAACCATGCGGTCAATCTGGACCGCCAACTGAAACTGGGAGCTCCGGTACTCGGCAAGGCCGAAAACAACCTCAATACTTTCCTTGCCGAGTTGCAAAGCGGTATCGGCTCCGTGCGCTGCGCCAACATCCGCATTGCCAGCGGCGTCGCGACCATCGGCTTCCAAATGAAGCAGGTGGTCAAGATCTCAGCCATGCAGCGCGAGCAAACGACCGCCATCGTCAGTGCCAGCGATGCCGTGGCGCACGCCGTCGAGGCGGTGAGTCACAGTTCGGGCACGATCACCGAAGCCGCCGAACGCAATGTGCAAGAAGCGGAAGCCGCTTATTCCGAGCTGACGCAATCGACGGCATCCTCACGGGCCACGGTGGCGGAAATGGAAAATTTCGCCCATACCATCGAGGAGTTGATGCGCCAGACCTCGCAGGTCCTCAGTACCGCCAGCTTGATCAACGATATCTCCGACCAGACCAATCTTCTCGCCCTCAATGCGGCCATCGAAGCGGCCCGGGCCGGCGAGGCGGGTCGCGGCTTTGCCGTGGTGGCGGACGAAGTGCGCAAGCTGGCCAACAATGCCAAAGATGCCGCCAATCTCATCTCTGGCGGCATGAAAAACATGGGTGACATGGTTTCAGCCACGCTCAAAGGCTCGACCGCCACCCTCGATCATTCGCGCAAGGCCTGCGACATCGCGCAACGCAGCAGCGAACGCTTCCAGCACATGACCGCCGACCTCGCCGGCATCGCCCAATCCATTTCCCACATCGAAAAGCAGATCAGCGAAATCGCCGAACAGGCAACGCTCATCAGCGGCCAAGCCGCCGACATCGAACGGGGAACGCAAAAGCTGGCGGACGAGATCAACAAATCGGCGGAACGCGCCGATCAGGGCGGGCAGGAAACGGAGGGGGTGATTGCCATCCTCGGCAGCTACTGGGTCGGGAAGACAAAATATGACGAGGTGTTCGCCCTCGTACGCGGCTTCAAGCAGGAATTCGAGAAACGCCTCGAGCAGTTGGGGACCCGCGCCAACCTTTGGGACACCAATTACACGCCGGTGCCCAATACCAATCCCCAGAAATACGACCTTTCCTTCCAGAAGGCTTTCGCCCAGGAGATGACGCCACTCTACGATGCCTGGGGAACCCAGATCGCTGGAACGGCCTACGCCCTGGCAACAAACATGGACGGCTACATGGCGGCGCACTTCAGCCGTTGTTCGCAGCCGCCCACCGGCGACTATGCCCACGACCTGATTCACAGCCGTGACCGCCGCAAGATGGTCGACACCGGCGCCATCCGCGCCGGGCAGAGCAACGCACCCTTCCTCTTCCAGACCTATGTACGCGACACCGGCGAGGTCCTCAGCGACTTGTCGATGCCCATCATGCTGCAAGGGAAGCGCTGGGGTACGCTACGCATCGGCTTCCCGCCCGCTTCCATCCTTTGATATTTATATCCCTCCTGATCGACGGCCCCGCTGGGGCCGTTTCTTTTTTCCGCTTGAATCAAGTGCTTACAAGGCACGCCAAAAACCTTGCCAATCCAGCAATAACAACTATATTTAGTCAACCCGTTGCAGCGACCCACTAGATATAGTAGCTTTACGCCTACACAAAAACAGACAAACCTGCCGATCAACCCACACCGTGGAGCGTCCAATGACCCATGCCTCAGAACAACTTTCGCTCACAGCAATACCCGCCCCGCCAGAAGTCGCCCCGCTGCCCGAACAGGAAATCTCCGGCGAAGTCCTGATCGAGAAATACGCCAAGGGTAAGGAAACCAACGTTCACGACGTGCGCAAGCGCGTCGCCTATGCGCTCGCCGCCGTCGAGCAGGAAAAGGACCGTCCGCACTGGGAAGCCCGCTTCCTCTGGGCGCAGGAAAACGGCTTCATTCCGGCCGGCCGCATCAACTCCGCCGCAGGCACCGATCTCCAGGCCACGCTGATCAACTGCTTCGTCCAGCCAGTGGGCGATTCCATCGTCGAAACGGTGGACGGCAAACCCGGCATCTACACCGCCCTCGCTCAAGCCGCCGAAACCATGCGTCGCGGCGGCGGCGTCGGCTACGATTTCTCCAGCATTCGCCCGCAGGGCGCCCATGTGAAGGGCACCCAGTCCCGCGCCTCCGGCCCCGTCTCCTACATGCGTGTTTTCGACCGCTCCTGCGAGACCGTGGAATCCGCCGGCGCCCGCCGCGGCGCCCAGATGGGCGTGCTGCGTTGCGACCACCCGGACATCGAGGACTTCATCCACGCCAAGGACAAGGGCGACCTCACCAATTTCAACATCTCCATCGGCGTCACCGACACCTTCATGAGCGCGGTCGAGAGCGATCAGGACGTCGAACTCACCCACCGCGCAGAGCCGAACGTGGAGATGAAGGAAGCCGGCGCCTTCCAGCGTGACGACGGCCTTTGGGTCTATCGCAAGGTGCGCGCCCGCGACCTGTGGGACCAGGTGATGAAATCTACCTACGACCACGCCGAGCCGGGCATCCTCTTCCTCGATCGCATGAACCGCGACAACAACCTCAACTACTGCGAGGTCATCGAGGCAACCAATCCCTGCGCCGAACAGCCGCTGCCGCCCTACGGCTGCTGCTGCCTGGGCTCGATCAACCTGACCCTCTTCGTCAAGAACGCCTTCTCCGACAAGGCGGAATTCGATTTCGAATCCTTCGGCGAAGTGGTCAAGGCCTCGACCCGCATGCTCGACAACGTGCTCGACGCCACCCACTGGCCCCTCGAGCGCCAGAAGGAAGAAGCCGCCAACAAGCGCCGCGTCGGCCTCGGCTACACCGGCCTCGGCGACGCCCTGGCCATGCTGCGCCTGCGTTATGACCGCGCCGAAGCCCGCGCCATGGCGACCCGCATTACCGAATACATGCGCGACACCGCCTATCTCTACTCGGTCGAACTCGCCAAGGAGCGCGGCGCCTTCCCGCTCTTCAACGCCGAGCTTTATCTTTCCGGCGGCAACTTCGCCTCGCGCCTGCCCAACGACGTCAAGGCAGAAATCCGCAAGCACGGCCTCCGGAACTCGCACCTGCTGTCGATCGCCCCCACCGGCACCATTTCGCTCGCCTTCGCCGACAACGCTTCCAACGGCATCGAACCGCCCTTCTCCTGGACCTACAGCCGCAAGAAACGCATGATCGACGGCACCATCAAGGAGTACTCGGTCGAGGATTACGCCTGGCGCCTCTACAAGCACTTGGGCGGCGACGTGAACAACCTGCCGGATTACTTTGTCACGGCGCTGGAAATCTCCGCCCAGGCGCACAAGGACATGGTCGCCGCCGTCGCGCCCTACATCGACACCTCCATCTCCAAGACGGTCAATGTCCCGGGCGACTATCCCTACGAAGACTTCCAGGACCTTTACATGACGGCCTGGAAATCCGGCCTCAAAGGCCTTGCCACCTACCGCCCCAACAGCGTGCTGGGCTCCGTCCTCTCCGTCGAAGCCCCCAAGGCGGCGGAAACCGTGGCCGACCTGGCGACGCCGCAGGACTTCGTGGCCGACGCCAACCGCCGGCTTTCGATCAAGAACCTGCCGGCGCCGGTGCTCTCCAGCCTGCGCTGGCCCGGTCGCCCCAATCTGCCGGAAGGCAACCTCTGCTGGACCTACATGATCGACTCGCCCATCGGCAAGTTCGCGCTCTTTGTCGGTCACGTCGAGCCGGAAGGCCGCGCCTGGCCGTTCGAAGTGTGGGCCAATGGTCCGGCTGAACCGCGCGGACTGGGGGCGGTCGCCAAGACGCTTTCCATGGACATGCGCGCCAACGACCGCGGCTGGCTGGAAATGAAGCTGGATGCGCTGGCCAAGACGCCGGGCGATGCCTTCGAAATGCCCATGCCGCCGCACGGCGAGCGCAAACGCGTGCCTTCGGTCGTCTCCGCCATGGCGCAGATCATCCGCTGGCGCGTCGATCAGCTCGGCGCCTCGCAGCAGGAAGGCGCCACGCCGGTCATGGATGCGCTCTTCAGCACCAAGGAGCCGAAGACGGGCACCGACGGCACCCTTTCCTGGACGGTCGATATCAACAACCCGTCCACCGGCGAGGATTTCGTCCTCGGCCTGAAGGAAATCACCCTGCCCGACGGCGTCACCCGTCCCTACTCCATGTGGCTCGCCGGCAACTATCCGCGCGCCCTGGACGGCCTCTGCAAGCTCCTCTCGCTCGACATGCGCGTCCTCGACCCGGCCTGGATCGGCATGAAGCTGCGCAAATTGCTCGACTACCCCGAGCCGCTCGGCGACTTCATGGCCTTCGTTCCGGGTTCGCGCAAGCAGCAGACCTATCCCTCGACGGTGGCCTACATCGCCAACCTCATCATCCACCGCTACGCCATGCTCGGCATCCTGGACGAGTCGGGCTACCCATTGCAGCAGATGGGCATCCTGGAAGCGCCGGAAGACGCCAGCAACAGCGTCCGCCCGACGGTCGGCAAGCTCTGCGGCGAGTGCGGCAACCACACCATGATCCGCAAGGATGGCTGCGACTTCTGCACCGCCTGCGGTGCGGTTGGGACCTGCGGTTAAAGCCGGTCACCCCGGGGCTGCTCAGCCCCGGGTGCCAAACCTACGGTCGACAAAAAACCCCAAGCTGCGAGGCTTGGGGTTTTTGCTATCCGGTCGGCAGAAACCGCCGGAAAAATCACGCGTCAGGCGAATTGCGGCCGAGCACCAGCGCGCAAGGCGGCAGAGCGGCTCAAGCCTCGCCGGGTTTCTTCCCGCTGTCCGGCGCGCCCTCGGTGTCTGGAGACGACGACTCATCCGTGTCTTCAGGACTGTCGTTTTCCGCAGCCTTGTTGGCGAGCTTTTGCCGGCGCTTTTCTTCCTGCTTGTTCTTCTTCGCCAGATCGCGCTGGCGCTTTTCGAACTGATAGTTTGGTTTGGCCAAGAATGTACCTTCGATCACGGCCTGGGCCGAATGAAACGTCGTTAGGAATCGGGGGCCGCCGATGAGGCTGGCCAAGCCGCATTATGCCATCACCGACCCGGCGGCGCTTGTCCGCGCAACGCGCGGGTCGAAATCCGGCCTGCGGATCAGTGGCGCATGCCGCCCCGACCGAACCCGCCACCGCCGCTGCGCCCGCCCCGGCCAACGAAACCGGCGCCGCCGCTGCGCGGTTCCTGCGGACGCGCTTCGTTGACGACCATGTTGCGGCCTTCGACGCTCTTGCCATTGAGCTGAGCGATCGCAGCCTGCGCCTCGCTATCCGAACCCATTTCGACGAAGGCGAATCCCTTGGAACTGCCGGTATCGCGATCGGTAATGACTTGTGCCGAGCTGACGGTGCCACAGGCGCCGAACATTTGCTCGAGATCGTTCTTGCTGATGCTGTAGCCCAGGTTGCCTACATAAAGTTTTTTGCCCACAGGGATTCTCCAGAGTTGGGGGGAAGGATCGATTTAGAGTTTTGAATCCCGCACCGTGAAATAGTTTTCCGACAGCGCGGTAATCCGCATCATCCCCCCGTTTGCCGCGCCGGCCAAATCATTCCCGCGGCGCCGCGCTGCTCGCCGGCCGGCCGAACTTTGCTACAGCGGGCGCGGGACGATGGAGATCAGTTGCTTACGCTCTTCCAGGCATGCGTCACCGCCCATTTCGAAATCGCGGCAGAGCCCAGGCCGGCGTGCGTAGATGGTGCAGCGCAGGGTGTCGCGGTCGAGCGCGGCGCACCAGCCGTCGTCCAGGCGCCGCATCACCCAGCCGCCCCAGGCGTCCTCGGCGGTGAATCGCCGGGGAACGTCGTCGTCACCCATGAGCAGTACTTCGAGCTTGCAGCAGCAGGCTTGGCATGAGTCGCAGGTGATGAGTTGTGGCACATTCATACAAACAATTCCGCGGCGATCAAGGCAAAGGAAAGCCAAACCGGCCAAATAAAAACGCCGCGTTGCGCGGCGTTCTTTATTGGTGCATCGCACCGATTTCCGGTTTTACCGGTCTGGGTACTGATCAGTCATCAAGCACAAGTTGCGTTCCCGATAGTCGCTCTCCATGTGGTTAGCATCCGAAACTGCAATTCCTTTTTACGCCGAATTTTGCGCCCACGCAACGGAGGATTTCTAATCGATGCATTGGAAAAAATTCACCCGATGTCGTTTGATTATGTCCGGTGCAATTTTCCGTAGGCGGTGAGGAGACGCTGATGCATGTCGCAGCCCGCAAGGTCCGAGCCCAGCGCGGGCTGGCCGAAAAAGCGCTCTTCGCCATCAAGCAGGGCATTGGCACGTGCCAGGGTTTCAGCGCCATAGAGGCTTTGCAGGGCGGCGGCGTAGCGCGGCGCGTCGTCGAGTTCGAGCAGGCACTCGATGCAGCGATAGACGCGGCGGCGGCCAGCGTCGATCTGGGCGTAAAGGCGAATCCACTCGCAGCCTTCGGCCGTCGCCTCGTCGTCGCCAACCGCCAGCGCGAGCAGCGTTTTCAGTTCGCCGACCCGCAGGTCCTGCCAGAACGTATCATCGCCCGGCGCCAGGCCGATCAGCGCGGCCACCAGCCGCTCGTCGGCCAGGCCGCTGCCATTGAGCGTTTCCAACAAATCCTCGCACTCTTCCTCGTCGAGTTCGGGCAGATGGAGAATGGCTTCGCGAATGTCGTTGGCGACGCTGTTGTTCTCCCATTCGAGGTCGTCGACCGGGTAGATTTCCGACATACCTGGCACCAGGATGCGGCAGGCATAGACGCCGAGGTGGTCGAAATCGGCGATATAGATGTCGCGCCCATCCGCATGAATGCTGGCGACCAGCCAGGCGTAGTCCTCGGCCGTCGTGTTGCTGAAATTCCAGTCGTGGAACTCGAAATCCGGCTCGGCGCCGAGGAAATCCCAACTGATGATGCCGCTCGAATCGACGAAATGGATTTCAAGATTAGGGGCGCTGGCGATTTCGTCGAGATCGAAGCCGGGTTCCGGGAAGCCGCCGAGCGCATCGAGGGCGCGGCCTTGCAGCAGCTCCGTCAGCGCCCGCTCCAGCGCGATCTCGAAGCGCGGATGCGCGCCGAAGCTGGAGAAGCAGCCTTGGTCGCCGGGATGCAGCAGGGTGACGTTCATCACCGGGTAGCGTCCTCCGAGCGACGCATCCTTGACCAGGATGCCGAAGCCGGCGGCGCGCAAGCCGGCGATCCCGGCGGCGATGCGCGGATAGCGGGCGATCACCGCTTCCGGCACGTCCGGCAGGCAGAGCCCTTCTGCGATGATGCGGAACTTGATATAGCGTTCGAAGATTTCGGAAAGCGCCTGCGTGCGCGCTTCCATCTTGGTGTTGCCCGCCGACATGCCATTGCTGACGTAGAGATTACCGATGATATCGACCGGGAAGTGCACCACCGCCCCGTCGCGCTCGCGCGTGTAGGGAATGGCGCAGATGCCGCGCTCGGCGTTGCCGGAATTGAAATCGACCAGACTTCCGGCATGAATGCTGTTCTTGGGGTTGTAGAACTTCCGCAATTCCGGCGTCAGCAGACCGGCCGGCCATTCGCCGCCCTGTTCTGGGAGGAACCACTGCTCCTGCGGGTAATGCACGAAACTGCGCCCGGCGGCGCCCTCGCCGTAATGCACGCCGAGGTAATAGTGGTTCCAGAAATAATTGCACGACAGGCGCTCGAAAAATTCGCCCAGCGCGCTCGCCAACGCCGCCAGCTTGGAGCCGCCCTTGCCGTTGGTGAACATGAGCGGGCAGTCGCGGTCACGCACATGCACCGACCACACGCCATCCACCGGGTTGAGCCAGGAGCGTTCCTCGACATGGAAGCCGAGCGCTTGCAGCTTTGCCTGCATGCCGCCGATGGAAGATTCGAGCGAGGCATCCTTGCCGGCGATGAAGTGTTCAGATTGCATGGCGCATCCTTGCTGGGCACTGCGTGAAGGGAATCCCCGGAGCGCCGCCGGCCGGGCCGGCGTGCGGGGTTCGATGCCAGCGGGAGGAATCCAGCCGAGCGATGGCCGCGATTATCCTCTATCGGCGCTCGCGGCGACACCGTCGCCGGGAATCATTCCTCTGGCTCGGCCAGTGGCACGCTGCCCGGCATCGCTGCGTAATCAGCGGGCGTATTGAGATTGCGGATCCAGCCGGCGGGAATGGCGGGATGCGCCACCCGCTGCCCCGGTAGCAGGTCCATCACGCGCCGACAACCCGCCGCAAGCAGCGCCAGGGCCGGCACGATGACGGTTTTGCGATAAATGGCGAAGAGCGGCTCCAGCCGGCCTTCGGCATCGATCGGCATGACGATATCGTGACCTTCGGCCAAGGGAACCATCTCGCGGATGAAGTCCAGATTCATTTCCGGGATATCGCAGCCGGTGACAAAGAGCAGCTCGTGCTGCGCCGCTTCCAGGCAAGAAACGATGCCCATGAGCGGGCCGCTGCCCGGCTCGCGGTCGGCGACCACCGGCAGCCCGAGAAAGCCGTAGAGCGCCGCATCGTTGGCGCCGACCATCAACTCGGCAAAATGCGGCCGCAGCTGGTCGGCAATGTGGCTGATCATCGGCTGGCCGCGCATCGGCAACAGGCTCTTGTTGCGCCCCATGCGCCGGCTTTGGCCGCCGGCGAGGATAGCCGCCGAGGCGGCAATGCGGCCTTCGTCCAAGGCGACGCTCATGCCGTGGGCTCCAACTCGCGCGAATGCTCTTCAGCGGCCGGCTTCGCTTCAACCTCCGGCGGCCGCGGCGAAAACGGCCGATCACCCAGAAAGAAAGAAGCCAGCAGGCCGGCCACCAGGAAGCCGGCTCCGACCATGAAGATCACGCTGGCGGCACCAGCCGGGTCGTCCTTGAGACCATCCTTGACGATGGCGGCGATCTGCGGCCCGACCAGCCCGCCCATCGCCCAGGCGGTGAGCAGGCCCCCGTAGACCACGCCCATCACCTTGCTGCCAAACACCGTCAGCACGAAGGACGGCGCCGTGCCGAAACCACCGCCGTAGCAGAGCAGCACATAGCAGACGAGCGCCCCGAAAACGTAGGGATTGGTCACCTGCGTCATGAGCAGGAAGACGATCACCTGCGAGGCGAGAATGGCGCGGAAGGTCTGAATGCGGCCGATGCGGTCGGAAAGCCCACCCCAGAAGAAGCGGCCGATACCATTGAAGACCGAGCTCACGGCGATCAGCGTCGCCCCGGCGGCAGCCAGCGCGGCGGCGGTCATGTTGGGGTCGGTGGCCTTGAACAAATCCTGCACCAGCGGCGATTGGAAGCCGATGAACATGATGCCGGCAGTGATATTGCAGAAGAAAACGAACCACATCAGGGCGAAACGGCCCGATTTGACGCATTGCAGCGGCGTCAGCGCCTCGTCATGCCCTTCGGCGGCAGCCGCGGGCGAGCCATGCCAACCCGGCGGCGCATAGCCGGCCGGCGGATTCTGGAGGACAAAAGCGGCAATCGCGCCCGGGATTCCGAGCACCAAGGCCATGCAATAGAACACGTTCGGCCAGACCACGACCGTTACGCCATTTTCGACGCTGGCGCAGAAATCGAGGAGGATCGGGCCGATGAGTTTGCTGAGGAGCAAAGCGCCGAAGCCGAAGCCCATGACCACCATCCCGGTCACCAAACCCTTTCGGTCGGGAAACCATTTCGCCGCCGTCGCCACCGGCGTCACGTAGCCGAGACCGAGGCCGATGCCACCGACGACACCGAGTCCAAGATAGAGCAGCGGTAGGTTGCGTGTGGTCAGCGCCAAGCCGCCGATCACCCAACCCAAGGCGTAAAGCATGGCACCGGTGACAGCCAGCTTGCGCGGCCCATGGCGCGGCAACAACACGCCCCCAACCGCGGCCGAGAGCCCGAGGAAACAGATCGCCAGAGAGAGAATCCACGCCACCTGCTGGTTGTTCCAGCCGGCATAGCCCATGAGCGGTTTCTGGAAATAGCTCCAGGCGTAGATGGTGCCGAGCACCAGTTGCAGCACGGTGCCCATGATGGCGATCAGCCAGCGGCTTGGCGGCGCGGCGGCGCCAGGTTTGATGCTTGCAGTCACAGAACTCCCTCGCCGATGCGGTTATTGTTTTTGGCGCACCATGGTAACCAAAAAACGCCATCCGGCGGAAACGAGCGGCTTCGCCCTCTTGTCTGGCGCCCGCCGCTTGAGCGTTTGAATCGCCTTGGGGAATGATAAAGTGCCGTTTTGCCTGGAGGAAAACCATTGCGCTTCCAAGTCCTCTACTTCGCCGGCCTCAAGGAAAATCTCGGTCTCGGCGGTGAGACCGTTAACCCGCCAGCCGAGGTCGCCACCACTGGCCAGTTGCGAGACTGGCTGATCAACGCACAGGGGCGCGCTGCCCTCGCTTCGGCCAGGAATCTGCGCTGCGCGCTCAACCAGGAAATGGTCAGCTTTGACGCCGCGCTCACCGATGGCGACGAAGTGGCGTTCTTTCCGCCGGTGACGGGAGGCTGACATGCCGGTGCGCGTGCAGGAAGCCGATTTCGACGTCGGCGCCGAACTGGCGGCGCTCCGGGCCAACGACGGGCGCGTGGGCGCCGTGGCGAGCTTCGTCGGGCTGGTGCGGGACATCAACGACGGCGAGGGCATCAGCGAAATGACGCTCGAGCACTACCCGGGCATGACCGAGAAGGCGTTGGAGAAAATCGTCGGCGAGGCGAAGGGGCGCTGGGACATCCTTGAGGCCCTCGTCATCCACCGCGTCGGCCGCCTTTTGCCCTGCGACCAGATCGTTTTGGTGGCTGTCAGCAGCGCCCATCGCGGCGAAGCCTTCGCCGCCTGCGAATTCATCATGGACTGGCTGAAAACCAGCGCACCCTTCTGGAAACGAGAGCAGACGCCACAAGGCGCACGTTGGGTAGACGCCCGAGAAGCAGATGAACAGGCCGTTTCACGATGGAAATGACTGAAAACGCGCGTCATGCCTTGCAGGTTTCCAAAAGGCCCACGATAATCGGGACTTTTCAACCACCAGAGAGAGACTTCTCATGAACAAGACTGAACTGATCGAGGCGCTGGCCGCCAAGGGTGATTTCTCCAAGGCTGCTGCTGCGCGCGCTGTCGACGGCATCGTCGAAATCGTGACCGAAACGCTCGCCAAGGGCGACACCGTTGGCATTCTCGGCTTTGGAACTTTCGGCGTTGGCCAACGTGCCGCCCGTACCGGCCGCAACCCCAAGACCGGCGCCGCCATCAAGATCGCCGCTTCCAAGTCCCCGAAATTCTCCGCCGGCGCCAAGCTCAAGGCCGCCGTCAACGGCAAGTAAGCTTAAAACTTGCCGCAAGAAGGCCCGGCAATGCCGGGCCTTTTTTATTTGCAGGTGATTTACTAGCTGAGTGGCCCTATTACCGTCGTAGGACAGAAGACTGCGTGCAGCCAAGAGCGGCCATTGGCACTCAAAGCGGACATTCACAAACCGAAGCGGTATGCTATGAGTATCGCGCAGTTCTTTCACTATCTTTCAAATGCCATGAACATGAGCGTCAATCCGCTGGCGGCCATAATTCAGGGAGGAAAACCTCTGCCCCCTAAAATAAAAAAACCAAAGAATGAGCCTTTTTCCATTTTTGCCAATTGAGTCGCTGAACTAAACCGACGTC
>JAPUEC010000079.1 GCA_027492775.1 Rhodocyclaceae bacterium | reverse complement strand
CGTAGCCCGAGTAGCGGTTCTCGGTGAAGATCTGGGCGAAATTGAAATCGGACAAGGCCGTGTCGAAGACGGGAATCTTGCTTTGATCGCGGTAGGGGACATAGACGTAGTACAGCCGCGGCTCCAGGGTCTGGATGTGGTCGCGTCCGAGCCACCGCGTTTCGCGTTCCATGACCAGGGTCGAATCCAAAGTAAAGGTTGGGAGGACGCGGCTGATGCTCCTCGGCAAACCAGCCGCTTGCTGGTCAAGCGAGTATTGCGTGGCATGCAGCCCGATCTTGGGCGTGATGCTGAAAGCGGGATAGACGATCGGCAACGACAGTTGCGGATAGGCGACCGTACGCCCGCCGTCCACCAGCGTGGGATGGGTAAACTTCGTATATTGGCCGAGTACGGAAAAATCCGCGCCATACAGATTGGGCAGACGTCCGGAAAAATTGATCTGCGGCTCGAGGAAATAGGGCTTTGCCGCGGGGACCGCCGGATCGAGTCGGAGCGATTGGTAACGCAGCCAGGTCGCGCTCGCCGACCACCAGGAACCCGGCGGCACATAATTCAACGTGGCCTGGCGCGGCAATTGAGTTTGCGTCGTCTGCAGCAGCCGCGATGAGAAATCGGTCCAGTAGAAGTCGTCGGAAACGCCATGGAGATCCAAGGTCGCAGACAATCCCCGTCCGAGATTGTGCGCGTGCGCCAAACTGTAGGCCCAGCGCATTTTTTTGGTCGTATCGTCGCGCGGCATGTATTCAATCCGCGTCGTCCCGCTGTACAAATAGTCGAGATAACGCGCTTCGGCACCGAGTTGCAGGCCGCGCTTTGAAATTTCCCGCGGAAAAAAGGTGACGTCGTAATTCGGCGCAAGGTTCCAGTAGTACGGCACGGTGAAATCGATGCCATTCTTGGTCGAGGTCGACAGCGTCGCCGGCAGGATGCCCGATTTGCGATTCTGGTTGAGCGCAAAAGAGCCTACCGGCGTGTAGAAAATGGGCACGTCCTTGAAATAGAGCGTGGCATGGCTGCCTTCGGCCATTTCGCGGTCGTAGTCGAGCTTGATCTCCTTGGCGCGCATATACCAATCGGTCTGATCGGGCTTGCACATGGAATAGGTTGCATCGGTCAGGCGCACCTGGTTCTCGCCCTCGAAATCGATCCGTTTGGCGTGGCCGTAGCCCTCGGTGGGACGGCGCTTGGGCAGGGCCGGTGCAAGTCCGTATGAATCCGGGACCGAGATCATCATCGGGGTATTGGTCACCGTGACCGAGGAATTCACCGTCGCCACCGGCGAGGTCGAACCGTAGAATTGCACGGGCGCTTCGCGCCGGATTTTGTAATCGACCTCGTCGAAGAAGCCGATCTGCTCGGAAAGCTTCATGCGCAAATGCGGACCGCGCATTTCATCGCCGTACTGGTAGAGGCGAACATTGCCCACCGCGTCGACCTCGTCTTCGAGCGGCCAATGCGTCAGTTTGTCGGCGTAGAGACGGGAGGAAAGCTTGCGGACCTCGACGTCGCCTTCGGCAACCGTTTCCTCGTCGTTGCGGCCTTCGATCTGGTCCGCCGCGATGAAGGTCGGCGGCTTCTCGCCTTTTTTCTCCACCAGCCCCTTGGGCTCGGTCGAGAGCATCTTGCGGTCGGCGCGCAGTTTCAAGCCGGGATCCTCCTGCGCCCAGGCGCCGGAAGCGCCGGCGAAAAGGCAGCAGATCATGACAGCGAGCGGTCGTCGGCGGAAAACGGCCATGCGTGAAGGAGCGGCGCCCGGCGGGTCGAAGCGCGAATGTTAGAATCGAAGCATTTTACATGGAACCCCATTTGCTCACATGTCGCGTGACCAACTAATTCATGACTGGGTGGCCGCGCGCTTTCCCGGCCAAAGCGTCGCCATCGTTCCCGCCTCGGCGGATGCCAGCTTCCGGCGCTATTTCCGGCTGACGCCGGCCGACGGCACCACCCGCATCCTGATGGACGCGCCCCCGGACAAGGAAGATTGCCATCCCTTCGTCGCCGTCGCCCGCTTGCTCGAAGCGGCCGGCCTCAACGCCCCCCGCATCCTGGCGGAAGATCACGAGAACGGTTTCCTGCTGCTCAGCGATCTGGGCAATGCGCTCTATCTCGAGACCCTCCAGAACGACGACGCCCGCGCAAACGCTCTCTTCCTCGACGCCATCGACGCTCTCGTCCGCTGGCAACAGGCCTCGCGTCCCGACACTCTCCCGCCCTACGATGCCGCCTTGCTGCGCCGTGAACTCGACCTTTTCCCCGAGTGGTTCGTCGGCCGCCACCTCGGCATCACCCTCGATGCCGGCCAACAGGCGGTCCTGGAAAGCACCTTCGCCTTCCTCATCGACAGCGCCCTGGCCCAAGGCAAGGTCTTCGTGCACCGCGACTACATGCCGCGCAACCTCATGCTGGGCGATCCCAATCCGGCCATCCTCGATTTCCAGGATGCGGTTTACGGTCCCATCACCTACGACGTCGCCTCGCTCTTTCGCGACGCCTTCATTTCCTGGGACGAAGCCCGGGAACTCGACTGGGTGATCCGCTATTGGGAAAAGGCGCGTGCCGCCGGCTTGCCGGTCCCGGCCGACTTCGCCGATTTTTGGCGCGATTTCGAACTCATGGGGCTGCAGCGCCACCTCAAGGTGCTGGGCATCTTCTGCCGCCTCAAATACCGCGACGGCAAGGAGCGCTACATCACCGATCTGCCACGCTTCCTGGCCTACGCCCGCAAGGTCGCCGGACGATATATCGCCCTCAAGCCCTTCCTCCAGTTGCTCGACACCCTGGAAGGCATCAAGCGCGAAGAGGGCCTCACCTTCTGAGTACCGAACCATGAAAGCCATGATCCTCGCCGCCGGCCGCGGCGAACGCATGCGACCGCTCACCGACCAGACGCCCAAGCCGCTGCTCGCGGCCGGCGGCAAACCGCTCATCGTCTGGCACCTCGAGCGGCTGGCGGCGGCCGGATTCCGCGAAATCGTCATCAATCACGCCCATCTCGGCGCCCAGATCGAAGCGACGCTGGGCGACGGTGCCCGCTGGGGCCTCGCCATCCGCTACTCGCCGGAACCGCCGGGGGCGCTGGAAACCGCCGGCGGCATCGCCAACGCCTTGCCGCTCCTGGGCGATGCGCCTTTTCTAGTGGTCAATGGCGACATTTTCTGCGACTGGGATTTCAACCGCGCCCGCGTCTTGGCCGGACGACGGCCGGCGCACCTCGTCATAGCTGCCAACCCGGCGCATCATCACAGCGGCGATTTCAGCCTCGACGGCGAACGCCTGTGTTTCGCCGGCAGCGGGCCAACGTTCACCTACACGGGCATCGGCGTCTTCACTCCCGATTTCTTCGCCGCCGTGCCGAAGGGGGCGGCATTGAAGCTGCGCCCCCTGCTCGACGCCGCCATCGCCGCTGGCACCCTCACCGGGGAACAACACCAGGGCGTTTGGGTCGATATTGGTACGCCAGAACGTCTCGCCGAACTCGACCGCCACCTCCGCCAGGGAACCGCACAATGACCCATGCCCACTTCGCCGCCCGCCGCCAGCGCGTGCTCGCGGCCATCGGCGACGGCATCGCCGTGCTGCCCACGGCGCCAGAAGCCGTGCGCAACCGCGACACGCACCATCCCTACCGCTTCGACAGCTACTTCTGGTATCTCACCGGATTCCCTGAACCGGAAGCGGTGCTGGTGCTGGTGGGCGGCGCCACGCCGCAATCCATCCTCTTTTGCCGTGAAAAGAACGAAGAGCGCGAGATCTGGGATGGCTTCCGCTATGGTCCGGAAGCCGCCGCGGCCGCCTTCGGCTTCGACGCTGCCTATTCCATCGCCGAATTCGACCGCATGTTGCCGGAACTGCTCGCCGATCGCCCCGCGCTTTGGCACGCCGTCGGCCACGATGGTACCTGGGACAGCCGCATCGCCGCCGCCCTCAACACCGTGCGCAACCAGGGCCGCGCCGGCAAACGGGCGCCGCGTACCGTGCACGACCTCCGCGCCGAGCTCGACACCATGCGCCTCTTCAAGGATGCGCAAGAACTGGATGCCATGCGCCGCGCCGCCGACATTTCCAGCGCCGGCCACGCCCGGGCGATGCATGCCTGCCGGCCGGGAATGGCGGAATACGAACTGGAAGCGGAATTGGGGTACGAATTCCGCCGTCGGGGCGCCGATGCCCATGCCTACACGCCCATTGTCGCCGGCGGACTCAACGCCTGCGTGCTGCATTACGTCAGCAACAATCGCCTTCTGCCGGAGAACGGCCTGGTTCTGATCGATGCCGGCTGCGAAGTCGAGGGCTACGCGGCCGACATCACCCGCACTTTCCCGGTCAACGGCCGTTTCAGCCCGGCCCAGAAGGATGTCTATGAAATCGTCCTCGCCGCCCAGTTGGCAGCCATCGCCGCCACCCGTCCCGGCGCCTCGTTCATGGCGCCGCACGACGCGGCTTTGCGCGTGCTGACGCAAGGCATGGTCGACCTCAAGCTGCTCGAAGGCAGCGTCGATGGCTTGATCGAAAGCGAAGCCTACAAGCGCTTCTACATGCATCGCACCAGCCACTGGCTCGGTCTCGATGTGCATGATGCCGGCGAATACAAGCATGGCGAGGAATGGATGGCGCTGGCGCCGGGCATGACGTTGACAGTCGAACCCGGCCTGTACATCCGCGCCGGCGACGGCATCCCGGCCGATCTCGTCGGCATCGGCATCCGCATCGAGGACGACGCGCTGGTCACCGCCGACGGCTGTGAGGTCTACACCGATGCGCCGCGCAGCGTGGCCGAGATCGAAGCCGTCATGCGCCATGACTGAAGCCGCGACACCCGAGGCGCCGGCGGACATCGACGTCCTCATCCTCGGCGCGGGGCCGGTCGGCATGACCCTGGCGCTGGCATTGGCCGGCAGCGCGCTCAAGGTGCAGTTGGCCGATCGACGCACGGTCAGCCGCCAGCAGAACGACCCGCGGGCGCTGGCGCTCTCCTACGGTGCCCGGCAATTGCTCGAACCACTGGGCGCCTGGCCCGACAAGGCGGCCACGCCGATCACCGAAATCCACGTCTCCCAGCACGGCTTCGGGCGCACGCTGATGAAGCGCGAGGACTACGGCCTGCCGGCGCTAGGGTATGTCGCGCGCTACGGCGAGGTTGCCGCAACGCTGGCGGCAACGCTTTCGGGCACCGCCATTCTCGAGGAAAGCGAAATCATCGGCATTGATGCGCTGACCGAAGGCGTCGACGTCACCCTCAAGCAGGGCAATGCTACGCGGCACATCCGCACGCGGCTGCTGGTGCACGCCGAAGGCGCATCGGAAGACCGCCGGGCATCGCGCATCCGGGATTACCGTCAGCACGCCGTTGTTGCCGAAGTGCGCACGACGCCAGGCCATGGCGGCCGAGCGTGGGAGCGGTTCACCGCCGATGGCCCGCTTGCCTTGCTACCGCTCGGCGACGCTTATTCGGTCGTATTCACCGTGCCGCCGGGAAAGGCCGACCAGCTCATGACCCTGGGCGATGCCGACTTTCTCGCCGCCCTGCAGGCGCAGTTCGGCCAGCGCCTGAGCTTCACCGCGACCGGCCCCCGCGCCCGTTTTCCGCTGGCCCTGCGCCTTCGGCGGGATGTCGCCCGCGGACGTGAAATCTGGATTGGCAACACGGCGCAAACCCTGCATCCGGTATCCGGGCAAGGCTTTAATCTTGGGCTCCGCGACGCTTGCCAGCTCGCCCGGCACATCCTCGCCCAGGAAGACCCCGGCGCACCGACGGCGCTCGCGCGCTATGCCGCCCAACGCCGGCTGGACCGCCTGGGCGGCGCCGCCTTTACCGACGGCATCGTCCGCCTCTTTTCCAACGACCTGCCGCCGCTACGCATCGTCCGGGGCCTTGGCCTGTTCGCGCTCGATCTCTTCCCGCCGGCGCGCCATTTCGTCACCCGGCGCATGATCTGGGGCGCCCGCGCCTGGCCCTGACCCGCCCAGACGGCGTCGCCAACCCGCCCCTTAAGCGCGCCCTGAAATCCGGCGCGCTTAGCCGCTGACCGCCAGCTTCAATGGCAGCCAGCGCAACCGCTGCCGCAGCCCGAAGTCTTCTTTTCCGTGCAGGTACTCTTTTCCGCATCGCCGCAGGCGCACCCGGCGGCGGCGTCGAGTTCGACCAGCCGGTCTTCTTCAAGCGCCGTCAGCGCCTCATTCACCGTCCCCGCCTCGGTGGCGAAAACGCGAATGCCTTGCAGCAGCAGGCGCTGGAACATCGCCGAGCCGATGCCGCGGCAAACCACCATGTCAATTTCGATGGGGCCGGAGCGCTGGCTGCTGCCGGCGGCGTCGATGGCGTCGAGTTCGCGGGTTTCGGTATCGACGATCAACAACCACGGCGCACTGCCAAAGTTCGGCGCGATCGCCGCGGCCAGTCCGCCGTCGTCGTTCACTGGCATACATATTTTCATGATTTCCCCCTGAAATTGAATTGTCGGCCCTATTGTCGTCCACGCCGCACGCCGCCCACAAGCGCCATGGATGCCGAGCCTGAAGTCGCAGCAGGCCAACCGCATCGATTCGCGCCTGAGCTGCAGCACCCGCCACGCCGGCGGTTCGAATGGGCACTTTTTCACCGCCGGGGAAACCCAAGATCGTGAAGCACTGACTATTGGCAATGCGCCTTCTGGAGTAGAATCGCGCCCTTCCCCTTCTTCCGTCCGCACCGTGGAATTCGTCGGTTTTCAGCTTCGCAACAACCTGTTCGTGGCGCCCATGGCGGGGGTCACCGACCGGCCTTTCCGCCAGCTTTGCAAACGGATGGGGGCGGGCCTGGCCGTGTCGGAGATGGTGACTTCCAATTCCCTGCTCTACGGCAGCGCCAAGACGCAGCGCCGCGCCAATCACGCCGGCGAAGTGGCGCCGGTGTCGGTGCAGATCGCCGGCGCCGATCCGAAGATGATGGGCGAAGCCGCCCGCCACAACGTCGAGCGCGGCGCCCAGATCATCGACATCAACATGGGTTGCCCGGCCAAGAAGGTGTGCAACGTCATGGCCGGCTCCGCGCTGCTGCGGGACGAGCCGCTGGTCGGCCAGATTCTTGAAGCGGTGGTTCAAGCGGTGCCGGAAACGCCGGTGACGCTGAAGATCCGCACCGGCTGGGACCGCGATCACAAGAACGCGCTGACCATTCTTAAAATCGCCGAGGAATCCGGCATCCGCGCGCTCGCCATCCATGGCCGCACGCGTTGCCAGCTCTACACCGGCGAGGCCGAGTACGAGACCATCGCCGCGGTCAAAGCCGCCGCCCATATCCCCATCATCGCCAACGGCGACATCACGACGTCGGAAAAGGCCAGGCACGTGCTCGCCGTCACCGGCGCCGACGCGGTCATGATCGGCCGCGCCGCCCAGGGCCGGCCCTGGCTTTTCCGGGAAATCGAACATTTCCTCAAGACCGGCCAGCACCTGCCGGCGCCCGAGGTGAGCGAGATTCACGCCGTACTCATCGAGCACCTGGAGGATCTTTTCGCCTTCTACGGCCGGGAAACCGGCGTCGGCATCGCCCGCAAGCACATCGGCTGGTACACCAAGGGTTTGGTCGGTTCCGCCGCTTTCCGTTTCGCCATGAACCAGTTGCCGACCGTCGAGGAGCAACGTCAGGCGATCGATACTTTCTTCGCCGGGCTGGCGGAGCGCTCCGCCCAGCTCGAATACACCCAGGAGGCCTTGGCAGCATGAACCAGCAACAGGACATCGCAGCTTGCGTCCGCGGGGCGCTGGAAAAATACTTCCGTGACCTCGATGGCGAAAAAACGGTTGGCATTTACGAAATGGTCTTGAAGAGCGTCGAAAAGCCGATGCTCGAAGTCGTGCTCAAGCAGGCCGGCGGCAACCAGACCCTGGCCGCCGAAATGCTCGGCATCAACCGCAACACCTTGCGCAAGAAACTGACCGAATACCAATTGCCCTGAAACCGGCGCCTGCCGGCCGAATTCCGATTCAACCCCTGTCATTACAAAAATGAAAATCCGCCAAGCCCTGATCTCCGTCTCCGATAAACGAGGCGTCCTCGAATTCGCCCAGGGCCTCGCCGCCCAGGGCGTGCAACTGCTCTCCACCGGCGGCACCGCCAAGATGTTGCGCGACGCCGGCCTCCAGGTCACCGAGATCGGCGACTACACCGGCTTCCCGGAGATGCTCGACGGCCGCGTCAAGACCCTGCATCCCAAGGTGCACGGCGGCATCCTCGCCCGCCGCGACTTGCCGGAGCATCTGGCGACCATCGAACAGCACGGCATCCCGACCATCGACCTGGTGTGCGTGAATCTTTACCCCTTCCGTGAGACGGTCGCCAAACCGGGCGTGACGCTGGAGGACGCCATCGAAAACATCGACATCGGCGGCCCGGCCATGGTGCGCTCCTCGGCCAAGAACTACGCCGGCGTGGCCATCGTCACCGACCCCGCCGACTACTCGCCGCTGCTGGATGAAATGAAAGCCAATAGCGGCGCGCTGAAGCTCGAAACCCGCTTCGGCCTGGCGAAAAAGGCCTTCGTGCATACCGCCCGCTACGACTCGGCCATCGCCAACTGGCTGACCGCGCTGGATGAAAAGAACCAGCCACAGCAATTCCCCGCCGCCTTCCAGACCGCCTTCGACCGTGTCGAGGTCCTGCGCTACGGCGAGAACCCGCACCAGCAGGCCGCCTTCTACCGTGATCCGGTTGCCACGCCCGGCGCCATCGCCAACTACGTGCAGTTGCAGGGCAAGGAACTGTCGTACAACAACATCGCCGACGCCGACGCCGCCTGGGAGTGCGTCAAGACCTTCGCCGCGCCAGCCTGCGTCATCGTCAAGCATGCCAACCCCTGCGGCGTCGCCATCGGCGGCGGCCTGATCGAAGCCTACGAAAAGGCCTTCAAGACCGACTCGACCTCAGCCTACGGCGGCATCATCGCCTTCAACGGCACGGTCGATGTCGACATCGTCGCCGCCATGAGCGAGCGCAAGCATTTCGTCGAAGTGCTCATCGCCCCGGCCTTCACCGCCGCGGCCAAGGCGCAACTCGCGGGCAAGCAGAACCTGCGCGTGCTGGAAGTGCCGCTCGAGCGCGCCTACCACGCCTTCGAAATGAAACGCGTCGGCGGCGGCCTGCTGCTGCAGACGCCGGACCAGTTCAACGTCCAGCCCTCGGACCTCAAGGTGGTGACCAAGAAGGCACCCACCGACGCCCAGTTGGAAGACCTGCTCTTCGCCTACCGCGTCGCCAAGTTCGTCAAGTCCAACGCCATCGTCTTCTGCGGCGGCGGCATGACCCTGGGTGTCGGCGCCGGCCAGATGAGCCGCGTCGATTCAACCCGCATCGCCACCATCAAGGCGCAGAACGCCGGCCTCTCGCTGGCCGGTTCCGCGGTGGCGTCGGATGCCTTCTTCCCCTTCCGCGACGGCGTCGATGTGCTGGCCGAAGCCGGAGCGGCCTGCGTCATCCAGCCCGGCGGCTCGATGCGCGATGAAGAAGTCGTCGCCGCGGCGAACGAACACGGCTTGGCCATGGTCCTAACCGGCGCCCGCCATTTCAGGCACTAATCCAGGGAGCGGCTAAAAACATGAAACTTCTCGTCATCGGTTCCGGCGGGCGCGAGCACGCGCTCGCTTGGCGACTGGCCAAGACCCCCGGCCTGCAACGGGTGCTGGTCGCCCCCGGTAATGCCGGCACGGCGCACGAGCAGGAATTGCAGAATCTGCCCATCACCGATCCCGAAGCGCTGGCCGATTACGCCGAGAAGGAAAAGGTCCACCTCACCGTCGTCGGCCCGGAAGCGCCGCTGGCGGCGGGCGTGGTCAATATTTTCCGCAGCCGCGGCCTCAAGATTTTTGGCCCGACCAAGGAAGCCGCCCAGCTTGAATCCTCCAAGGATTTCGCCAAGCGCTTCATGGCCCGTCACAAGATTCCGACTGCCGGGTTCGAGACCTTCACCGACGCTGCCGCAGCCCATGCCTACATCGACCAGAAGGGCGCACCCATCGTCGTCAAGGCCGACGGTCTTGCCGCCGGCAAGGGCGTGGTGGTGGCGATGGATATCGCCGAAGCGCACGGCGCCATCGACGACATGCTCGCCAGCAACAAGATGGGCGATGCCGGGGCGCGCGTCGTCATCGAGGATTTTCTCGACGGCGAGGAAGCCAGCTTCATCGTCATGGTGGACGGCAAGAACGTTCTGCCGCTAGCCTCCAGCCAGGATCACAAGCGCATCGGCGACGGCGATACCGGCCCCAACACCGGCGGCATGGGCGCCTATTCCCCGGCGCCGGTAGTGACGCCGACGGTGCACGCCAAGGTGATGCGCGAAATCATCCTGCCGACGGTGCGCGGCATGGCGGCGGACGGCATCCCCTACACCGGCTTCCTCTACGCGGGCCTCATGATCGGCAAGGACGGCTCGGTCAAGACCCTTGAATTCAACTGCCGCATGGGCGACCCGGAAACGCAGCCGATCATGATGCGTCTGAAGTCCGACTTCCTCACCCTGCTCGAACACGCCGTCGCCGGCACGCTCGATCAGATCGAGGCCGAGTGGGACCGCCGCGTCGCGCTCGGCGTGGTACTCGCTGCCGCCAATTATCCGGATACGCCACGCAAGGGCGACGTGATTTCCGGCCTGCCCGAGAAGATGGAGGACGCCCATGTCTTCCACGCCGGCACCGCCGAACAGAACGGCAAGGTGGTCACCAGCGGCGGTCGGGTGCTTTGCGTCACCGCGCTCGGCGAGAACGTCAAACTGGCCCAGCGCCGCGCTTACGAAGTTCTCGGCGGCATCCGCTTCGACGGCATGCAATACCGCAAGGACATCGGTTACCGCGCTATCGCGCGCTAAACTTTGCGCACCGGGCGTTTCGTGGCGCTGTCGTGCTGTTGTCGTCAAACTGTCGTGGTCATTTTCGGTGCCTTCGGTGAGTCTGCGGGTTTGGACAAATCGAAGGAGCCGCCCCATGGAAATGAAAGTTAACGCGCCACTCATCAAACAATCCCGCGAGGGCCGCGGCTGGTCGCAGGAGCATTTGGCCTCGATCACCGGCCTGAGTGCTCGGACTATCCAGCGCATCGAAACCACCGGTGTCGCCTCGGCAGAATCCAAGATGGCGCTGGCAAGCGCATTGGAAATTGACGTGAGCGCACTCATCACCCCGCCTCAAGAATCTCCTGGGCCGATAATTCCGGCACTTGGGCGCAAAAGCCAAGCTTGGAAAATTTTTAGGTATGGTTTTTCCTTCAGCTGCATTCTCTACGTTTTAGTTTGCGGCGGTCTGTTGATCGCCGACATCTCCCGCCACGGCGGCGTAACCTGGTCCAAATGGCCCACGCTCGGCTGGGGGCTCGGCCTCGCGCTCTGGTACTTATCGACAATGCGCTGCTGGCCCCGTCCTTCAATGATGGATCGAACATGACCGAATCGCGCCTCCTCGCATATTTCACCGGACTGCAATCGGCCATCGTCGCCGAACTGGAAGCGTTCGACGGCCACACTTTCCGGAGCGACGCCTGGACTCGCTCCGAAGGTGGCGGCGGCACTTCACGGCTGATCGAGGAAGGCGGTTTTTTCGAGCGCGGCGGCGTCAATTTCTCGCATGTGATCGGCCACAAGCTTCCGCCTTCCGCCACTGCCCATCGCCCTGAATTGGCTGGCCGTACCTGGGAAGCGATGGGCGTGTCGCTGGTGCTGCATCCGCGTAACCCCTACTGCCCGACGGCGCATATGAACGTGCGCAGCTTCGTGGCGGTAAAGGAAGGCGAAGCGCCGGTCTGGTGGTTCGGCGGCGGCATGGACCTGACGCCCTACTACGGCTTTGAAGAGGACACCCGTCACTTTCACCGCACCTGCCGCGACGCCCTGGCGCCGTTCGGGGCCGACGTTCATCCGCGCTACAAGCGCTGGTGCGACGAGTATTTCTTCCTCAAGCATCGCAACGAACCGCGGGGCGTCGGCGGCGTGTTTTTCGACGATCTGAATGAAGGCGGCTTCGAGCGCTGCTTCGATCTCACCCGCAGCATCGGCGACGCTTTCACTCAGGCCTATCTCCCCATTCTGGAAAAGCGCCGCGAGCTGCCTTACGGCGAGCTCGAACGCGACTTCCAAGCCTACCGGCGCGGACGTTACGTTGAATTCAATCTGGTGTGGGATCGCGGCACGCTGTTCGGCCTGCAATCGGGCGGGCGCACGGAATCGATTCTGATGTCGCTGCCGCCGGTGGTGAAGTGGCGCTATGACTGGCAGCCTGAACCGGGCAGCCGCGAAGCCGAGCTTTACGAGATTTATCTCAAGCCGCGGGACTGGCTCGCCGACTAAGCGGGAACGACCAACGCCGGCTGACGACAAGCCGACCGGTTCCGAATCAAACCTGGAGTTCCACGCACTGCCGGAAGTGACGGTTGGCGTCCTCGACGCGTTCCAGCTGGTCGAACAAGCGCGCCAGTTCCAGATGCGCCACCGAGGATTGACCGACCGCGAGCGAGGCTTCGAGGTAACTTTGCGCCTTGCCCCACAAGCGCTGGCGACGGCAGAGGCGGCCCAGCGCCAGCAGTAGCCCGGCGTCGCGAGGACGCCCCTGCAGCCAGCGCTCGGCACGGGCGATGCGGTTGGTGAGTTCGCTACCCGCCAGGTTGCCGTAGAGCGTTACCAGATCGTCGTGCCACGATTCCTCCTGGCCATCGTCGAGCTGGGTTTCGATTACATCCGCGGCGCGGTCCTCGTCCCCCAAAGCGTGCAATTGGCGAGCCAGCGCCAGTGCCAGTCGCGCATCCTGCTCGTCGGCGGGAACGCCGCGCATATAGGCCAGCAAAGCACCGCCGTCGCCGGCGCGGAGCTGGATATTCTCCAGATGCGCTTGCAGACAGATTTCGTGCGTGACCTTGTCCGGCATGGCATTGCGCTTTTCCAGCTGGCGCGCCAGGCGTAGCACGTCGTCCCAGTTCCCGCTTCCTTGCTGGGCGCGCAGTTCCAGGCGCAGTGCGGCGATGTGGCGGCCATGACCGGCGTGCAGGCGCTGCAAGGCCGCCAGGGCGTCGTCGTACTGCCGCTGGCTGTTGGCCATTTCGGCTTCGAGCATCAATGCCGCCGCCGCGGAGTGCGGATCATCCGCCCGCACCCGTTCGATCCAGAAACGCTGCTTCGCCGGTTCGCGCAGCGATTGCGCTGAACGTGCGGCGATCAGGGCGGCGAGCCCCGGCAGATTGCCGGTTTCATAGGCCAGGTCGGCCTTTCTCAGCGCCTGCCCGTAACGTCCTTCGAACAGCAGCCGGAGGGCATCCTGCAACATGTGGAAAGATTTTTCGCGATTGCGCTGCTGCTGATATTCCTTGGCCCGGCGCGGCAGGCTCACGGTCATCGACACCGTCCGCAGAATGGCGTAGCCGACAAAAAGCAGCACCGCCAGCGCGAAGAGGAAGAGGTTGAGCGAGATTTCCATGCGCCAGGGCGGGAACACCAGCAGCACATAGCCGTCGTTCATCCGCGCACCGAGCGAGACCGCGACCGCCAGCGCGAAAAGGGCAAGGAGCCAGAAGAGCCAGCGCACTTACTTCCGCTCCTTGGCCGGCTTGAAGCCGCGCACCGCCGACAGGCTTTCGTTGAGATTGGGCAACTCGATATTGATATCGGCCTTGGAAAGCTGGCTCAGGGTGTTGATCGCGCCTTGCACCGCCTTGTCATGGCCGTCAAAATGGCGTTCCAGCCATTCCTGCGCCGTCTTGAGGTCTTTGCGGAAGGTCCATTGATCGTGGGAGAGTAGCGCCAGCCGGGCGTTCAGCAGCCGCAGCTTGAGGTTGTCGCGCAGGAAGAAGGCCTGACCGGGCGCCAGCAGCACCGGCTCGGCGCGGTCGAAGCGCTGGATGCGCACTAGCCCCTTGATCTCCTGCCAGAATTCGTTGGCGGCGCGCTCCCACCAAGGCGCGCCGGCGGGCGTCTCCGCCTTGGCCTTCTGCGCCGGGCGGGGCCGCTCGTCCATGGCGAGCGGCAGGGCATCGACCGAGGCGGCGATGTTTTCGAGCTTGAGGCTGATGCCGGGGAGATCGACAAAAGGCAGCGCCCGCAGGCGGTCGAGATCGTGTCCGATCGATTTGCGCAGCGGGATGAATTGCGGCCGGTCGAGCCGGGCCAGCTTGGCGTCGGCGGTCTGCAGGGCCAGCACCGCCGCCTGCACGTTACCCGACAACTGCATCTGCTGTGCCGCCAGGGTCACCGCTTGTTCGATCTCGAGCATGGTCGCGTCGTCGCGGCTCATCGCCAGATCCTGATAGAGCTTTTGCAAGGCGGCGGTCTGACCCTGGAATTCGCCCAGCTTGGCTTCGAGCCCGGCAACTTTGGCTTGCAGCGCCAGCACCTGTTCCTGCGCCTGACGGGCCGTGGTGCGGCTTTCCTGGTTGTTGGCGGCGCCTTCGGAGAGGCGGCGCGCCAGTTCCTGCTGGGTCTCGGCGAGGCGAGCCCGGGTTTCCAGCCATTGCCATCCCGCCAGCGCCAGAGCCAGCAGCACGACGATGAGCCAAGGATTGCGCCAGGCGGTGAAACGGTTGGCCCAGCGGTAGGGAACGGGGAGTTGGGGGTCGTTTTCGCTCATGATGAATGCCAATTATAAGCGCACAAACCCGCAACAATCCCTGTATCGGCGGGCGCCGTGAGGATAGTGTGGCGAAATCCGAGACTCTTCGCGGTGTCCTGGATGCGCGCATGCGGCACGAACACCGCGATCCGCGTCAGCAAGCGGCGTGCCGCGTCATCCAGCCCGCGCATCAGGTAGTTGAGGCCCTCGCTGCTGGAAATGGTGAGCGCATCGAGCCGCCCGGCGCGGCAAGCCTCGATTAGCCCATCGAAACCGCCCGGCGGCGCGAAGCGGCGATAGCAGGTCACCGCCTCCACTGAGGCTCCCCGCGAGCGCAGGGTTTCCGGCAGCAACTCGCGGCCGCCGTCGCCGCGGAAAATCGCCACCCGCCTGCCGGAAACCTGCGCCGCAGACAACTCCGGCAATTCGAGCAAGGCTTCGGAATCGAAACGTTCGGTCGGCGCCACGCAGTGTTCGACGCCAAGCGCCGCCAGTGCCCGCGCCGTGCCCTGCCCGACCGCCGCCGGTTTGACGCCGGCCGGCCAGGGGCCGCGCGCCAGGATCGTCGGCAGGCTGTAATCGACGGCATTGGGGCTGATGAAAATGGCAAGCACAAAGTCGTGCAAATGCTCCGCTGCTTGCCGCAACGGCGTGTCATCCTCGGATGGAGCGATTTCGAGCAGGGGTGCCAGCAGCGGTTCGCCGCCAGCCGCTGCGATCAGCTGCGCCAGCCCTTCCGCCTGGCGCCGGGGACGCGTCACGGCAATGACTTTTCCGGCCAGCGGGCGAGCGGGACTCATGAACAGGCGGCGAGGCGGGCGAGAATGGCGTCGGCGCCTTTAGCGCGGAGATCGGCGGCAAGCCGGGCGCCCAGCGCTTCGCACTCGGCGGGCTCGCCCTCCACTTCGCCGCTGACCATGGATTGGCCGTTCGGCGTGGCGATGAAGCCGCGCAAGCGGAGCCGGCCGTCGTTCAAGGTCGCGTAACCGCCCAAAGGCACCTGGCAACTGCCGCCCAAGGCTCGCGAGAAGGCGCGCTCGGCGCGCACGCACCACGCCGTTTCGGCATCGTTGAGAACGGCCGCCCAAGCCAGCGCCTCGGCATGACCGGCCGGAACCTCGATCCCGAGGGCGCCCTGCCCCGGCGCGGGCAGCGATTGTTCGGGTGATAGCACGGCGCGGATGCGCCCTTCCATGCCGAGCCGGATCAACCCGGCAGCGGCGAGGATGATGGCGTCGTACTGCCCGGCATCGAGCTTTTTCAAGCGCGTATCCAGATTGCCGCGCAGGCTCTCGATGACGAGGTGCGGATAGCGGGCGCGCAGGATGGATTCGCGCCGCAGGCTGGAGGTCCCGACGACGGCGCCGGCCGGCAGGGCGTCGAGATTGTCGAAACGGTTGGAAATGAAGGCATCGCAGGGGTTTTCGCGCGCCAGGATCGCCGCCAGAACGAAGCCTTCGGGCAATTCCATGGGCACGTCCTTCATCGAATGCACGGCCAGGTCGGCGCGGCGCTCCTGCATCGCCACTTCCAGTTCCTTGATGAACAGGCCCTTGCCGCCGATCTGCGCCAGCGGGCGGTCGAGAATCTGGTCGCCACGCGTGGTCATACCGAGGATGCCGACCTCGGCGCCGGGAAAAGCCTGCGCCAGACGATCCCTGACGTGTTCGGCCTGCCAGAGGGCGAGACGGGATTCGCGCGAAGCGATGACGATGCGGCTGGGCGAAGACATGGATGAGAACCTGCGGATTCTGGGGTGGCGGAAATTCTAGCATGCACGCCATCAAGGCCCCGGCTTGCGGCCCATGATTCCCTAAAGGCGCTTGCATGCTCTTGAATCTCGCCGTCGCGGCAGTATTTCACCAACACCCGGCGCGCTTTGTAAGCCGGATGCGAACCAGAGAAAGGAAATAATTCCGCGCGAATGAACCAGTCGACCAGCCTGGCGCTCTATATGCCGTCCCAACCGGCCCACGACGGCACCGGCGGCTTAGATAAGCCGCTCAGCCACACTATAATCAGCCCTGTGAACGCCCATCCCATCCGCCACCTTCTTTTTGCCTTGCTGCTGCTGATCGCGCAGCAATTGGCGGTGGTGCACCCGCTCTCCCATCTCGCTTCGCCGGCGCAAAAGAGCGCGATTCAGGAAGGCCACGAACCCGGCGCGCTCTCCTGCGATCAGTGCCTGGCACTGAGTCCCTTGGGCGCCGGCCTGGGCAATGCGCTCGCGCCGGGATTGAACGCGCCGTTCGAACACGTCCGCAATCTGGCGGACATGTTCGCCACCTTCCTCCCTGCCGGCCACCGGCCGTTCGACAGCCGCGCACCGCCTTCCCGTTAAAGAACGCAATCAAGCGCCGGCGTCTCCGCCGGCATGAATTCGTCTTCACTACGGGAAAATCATGTTCAAACACACTGCTATGGCAGCGGCGCTCGCCGCTGCGCTCGGCGCGCCATTGACTGTGCGCGCGGCCGACGATCAAACCCTGACTCAGATCCGGGCTGAAATCCGGCAAATGAAGGAAGCCTATGAAGCGCGCATCCAGGCCCTTGAGCAACGCCTTCAGGCCTCGGAGAGCCAGGCGGCAAAGCCTGCAGAAAGCCCGACCAGCGCTCCCATTGCCACTTCCCGCGGCGCGGCGCCGGCCAATGGCTTCAATCCGGAAATTTCACTCATCCTGGGCGGCGCCTATGCCCGCCTCTCCCAGGACCCGAACCGCTATCGCCTCCAGGGCTTCATGCCGGGCGGCGACGAGGTCGGCCCGGGCAAGCGCAGCTTCAATCTGGGCGAGTCCGAATTGACGCTGAGCGCCAATGTCGACCCGCATTTTTCCGGCCGGCTGACCTTTGCGCTGGACGCCGACAACCACGTGAGCGTCGAGGAAGCGTACTTCCAGACACTGGGCCTGACCAACGGCCTCAGCCTCCGGGGCGGGCGCTTCCTCTCCTCGGTCGGCTACCTCAACAGCCAGCACGCCCATGCCTGGGATTTCGTCGACGCACCGCTCGTCTATCAGGCGATGTTCGGCGGCCAATACAAAACCGACGGCATGCAACTCAAATGGCTGGCGCCGACCGAGCGTTTCGTCGAACTCGGGTTCGAAGCCGGCAACGGCAACGCCGCGCCGGGCAACGACCGCAACAAGAACGGCTGGGGCTCGGCCGCAGTATTCGCGCATGTCGGCGACGACTTGGGCAAGAGCGCCAGTTGGCGCGTCGGCCTCTCCCACCTCCACACGGGCGCGACGGGGCGGACGTACACCGACCCGATCAACGCCGTGGACAACGCCTTCAGCGGCAAATCGAAACTCTGGATCGTCGACGGCATCTTCAAGTGGGCGCCGAACGGCCACGCGACCCGCACCAGCTTCAAGCTCCAGGGCGAATACTTCCGCCGTCAGGAACGCGGAACGCTGACCTACGATCCAGCGGGCACCGCGCAGGGGCTGGGTTTCGCCAACGCCCAATCGGGCGGCTACGTCCAGGGCGTCTATCAGTTCCGGCCCGAATGGCGCGTCGGCCTGCGCTACGATCGCCTCAATTCCGGGCGGCCGGATATCGCCTTCGGGACCAGCGGCCTCGGCATGGCCGATTTTCCGCTGCTGGCGTCCTATCGCCCGGCCCGCGCCAGCCTGATGTTCGACTACTCGCCCTCGGAATTCAGCCGTTTCCGCCTGCAATTCGCCCGCGACAAATCCCGGCCGGGCGCCGCCGATAACCAGGTGATGCTGCAGTACGTCATGAGTCTGGGCGTCCATGGCGCCCACGCCTTCTAGGAGATTGCCATGAAGAAATTCGCATTCATTCTTTTGGCCGCATTGGCCTCGATTTCCGCCCACGCCGCGCTCAACGTTCTCACCTGCGAGCCGGAGTGGGCCGCCCTCGTCACCGAACTCGGCGGCGACAAGGTCAAGGTGGCGAGCGCCACCACGGCACAGCAGGACCCGCACCGCATCGAGGCTCGGCCGAGCCTGATCGCCCGCGCCCGCAACGCCGACCTCTTGGTGTGCACCGGCCTGGAACTCGAGGTCGGCTGGCTGCCGGTGTTGCTGCAGCAATCCGGCAACTCCAGGCTGGCGCCTGGACAGCCCGGCCACTTCGAGGCGGGCGCTTTCGTTCAACGACTGGAGATCCCGACCCGCGTCGACCGCAGCGAGGGCGATGTCCACGCCGCCGGCAATCCGCACATCCAGCAGAGTCCGCACAACATCGCTCTGGTGGCTACGGCGCTGAGCAAGCGCCTGGGCGAGGTTGACCCGGCCAAAGCCGCTTACTATCAGGGCCGCCACAAGGATTTCGCCGCGCGCTGGGAGGCTGCCATGCAAAAGTGGGAGCAGCAGGCGCGCGGATTGAGGAACGTGCCGGTGATC